>JBAXBF010000115.1:0-8926 GCA_037142095.1 Chloroflexota bacterium | reverse complement strand
TGTAAACGTTCCAGACAAGCGCGGTACATCTCTGGCATCGGCTTGCCCATGATCACTGGTTTAACATCTGTAGCTGTCTCCACTGCAGCAATCACTGAACCAGCTCCAGGCACCAGTCCTTCCGGCATTGGATAAGTGCGATCCGGATTCGTGCCAATAAATGGAACACCTGACCGAATTAGCAGAGTGGCACGTGTTAATTTCTCATAATTAATTTCTCTATCCAAGCCAACGACGACAGCCAGAACATCTTTTTCTGCATGATAAAATCCGCTGTGCAGTAAAGTCTGTTTGAGACCTTCCTCTCCTATTATATAAAGCGCACCGCCAAGTGGATATTTATGCTTCAGGTATTGAACGGTTACTTCAGGAGAGTTAATTACCTGCCATGGTTCCAAATGCACACCAAAACGTTCCATTTTTTGGATGAACTGATCTGAGGAACGGGTAGCATTATTCGTAGCCAGGATGACCTTCCAACCAAGCTCTGCAATTATTGAAAAGATACGTGGAAGATCACCAATCGGTTGTTCTCCCTGCCAGAGAACGCCATCCATGTCCAAAATAAGTGCTTGAATTTCTTTGAGATTCAATGATGGTTTCATCGTCTTTTTCCTGGAGTAAAAGACCCAAAGAGTTGATCATCCAATAGAACATAACCCTTTGGGTCTTATTATGACTCAGTGAGTAAATCTACTTCTCCTGTTTAGTTTCTTCTTTGCCCTTAAAGGTAAGTTTCTTTTCTCCAACAGGTTCGAGAACCTGGTCCACAAGACCATAACCGACACCTTCTTCGGCGCTCATATAGAAATCACGTTCAGTATCCGTTTCGATCACTTCGATCGTTTTACCGGTGTGAAATGATAATATTTCATTGAGGCGTGCCTTGAGGCGCAGGATTTCACGTGCCTGAATTTCAATATCTGAAGCCTGACCCTGGGCGCCACCCAATGGCTGATGCATATGAATAGTGGCATTCGGAAGTGCATAACGTCTACCCTTCGTCCCAGAAGTAAGCAACACGGTGCCAAAAGAAGCCGTTACACCGACCGCTACCGTGCTGATCGGGTTGCTGATCATTTGCATCGTATCGTAAATAGCCATGCCAGCATAAACCGCCCCCCCGGGTGAGTTAATGTACATTTGGATTTCTTGCTCGGGATCCTCTTTACTGAGGTAAAGAAGTTGGGCAACCGTAAGATTGGCAATTTGATCGTTGATCGGCGTACCCACAAACACAATCCGGTTTTTGAGTAGCAGAGAATAAATATCATAAGCGCGCTCTCCACGTCCGGTCGTTTCGATAACCATTGGTACAAGCGCTGATGGATTAAGGATCGTCATATCGTTATCCTTTCATTACATGAATTAATATTGGATTAATTATTATAACCTAGTTATCTGCTGAGGGTTCAACCACTTCCATTATTGCTGTCTCATTTGCGATAATTTCGTCTTCCACTATACCTGCTTCACCTTTCGCAATTGCACGAATACGTAGCCATACTTTATCAGTCACTTTTTCCATTACCAGTGATTCAATAACATTTTGGGTAAGGCGGTCTGACGCGACCTTCTTTAAGTCTTCGCGAGGCGTGTTCTTGATAATATAATCAACCGTCTCTTTAGCATCTTTCATCACTTCATCAGAATCGATTTCGATTTTTTCCCGAACGGCAATCTCGGTAATCACCAACATCCTGCGGACACTTTCTTCAGCCGACTTGCGAATATCAGCACGATAAGTTTCCATTTCCTGATTGCGAATTTTAAGAAAAGTCTCCAGGTTGAAACCGCTTTGCTCCAAACGGGACTCAAGACGTTTACTCATCGCAGCAGTTTCGTCTTCCACCATTTTGGAAGGATATTTGAAAGTGGCTATTTCGATAAGCTTTTCAATAATTTTGTCATCATACTCAGTCTTGTATTTATCGAGCTTTTCCTGCTCCAATTTTGAGCGAATAGATGCTTTCAATCCTTCCAGTGTATCCGCTGATTCACTAGAAGAACGCGCAAATTCATCATCCAGGACCGGCAGTGTGCGTAAAGAAACTCGCTCGATTTTGATGTCAAAAACAGCAGGGACTCCACGCAAAGACTCAAATGGTGAGTCATCTGGATAGGTATATTCAATTTTTTTCTCATCACCAGCCTTCATGCCAACTAACTGACGGGAAAAACCAAAGAATGGCCACTCATTGATATCCTGTTCACCCGATTCAATGACGACAGGCGCATTCCGCTCTTTGATGAGAATCGCCTCGGTCTCATCGGGTCTATCCAGCCGATTGCCGTTGATCTGTACCTGTAAAATATCCCCTTCTTGGGCATCCCGCTCCACTTGTTCAACGATAGCCTCATCCTGGCGCATATCTTCGAGGACTTTCTCGATTTCTTCGTCGTTCACGATAGGTGGTTCATATGGGACAAGCAGAGACGCATAGTCTCCAAGCTCAACTTCGGCTTTTAATGGGACTTTGAAGTTCAAAATGAGGGGGGAGGATTGATCATCCTGGATATCTTCGAGCTCACCAGCCTCATAAGGCTCAATTCCGGCTTCCTTAATCGCATCTGAGTAGATTTCATCTACTAATGCATGAGTTGCTTCCTTCCGTAGCTCAGCAGCCCCGACCATTCTTTCGACCACTTCATAGGGCGCTTTACCCGGGCGGAAACCAGGTATTTTCATTCTCCCTGCTAGATCGCGAGCGACTCTCCGCAGCGCGCCAGTCATTTTCTCTTGTTCTATCTCAACGATGAGTTTTACTTGATGATCTTCAAGGGGTTGAGTATTAACTTTCAAGTTTTACATCCTGCCTTTTTTATATAAAATAACCGAAGAAACCAGGTATGACCTAATTTACCTGGCTACAAATAGCAATCCAATGAGGAAGGAGGGGCTCGAACCCTCACGCCTTCCGGCACGTGATCCTAAGTCACGCCTGTCTGCCAATTCCAGCACTTCCCCTCCAACGCTCAAGGTAAATTATAAGCCATATATAATAGGGCGTCAATATAAAATTATGATGGTGTTGAAAAAGTCATACAAGATGATCTTTTCTTGAAAAACTGGTATAAATATCCCAGGAAATTGGGGTTAACTTTAGATTTTTAACACTTTCGAAAATCGCAGTTGACAGACGCCATTATTCCTATTATAATTTATATTCACCTCAGTGAAAGGAAAGATTTCGCTGAGGTAGAGTGTTGATTCCAAACTTCCCCGTTATCTGTGCGGAATTTCGTCACCCGATCGCATGGAAATGGTGAAGTGAAGCTTGGAGGTAAAGCTAATGAAATATGCAATAGTAGAAAGCGGTGGCAAGCAATATAAAGCCGTCCCGGGAGGGACAATCGATGTTGACCGCCTCTCGAAAGAGATCGGTGAACCGGTAGAGTTAGATGTTCTCCTGTACGCAAACGATGACGAAATTCAGGTCGGAACCCCGATCGTGAAAGGGGCGCGAGTTAAAGCTAGCGTAGCGGAACAGGTCAAGGGTCCAAAATTGATCGTCTTCAAATACAGACCCAAGAAACGCATTCGCCGCAAGCGAGGACATCGCCAGCAGTATACGCGCATAGCGATAGAAGATATTGTTGAAGGATAAGGAGGGCATGAGATATGGCACATAAGAAAGGTGGCGGTTCAACCAGCAATGGACGTGATAGTAACGCCAAGAGGCTGGGCATCAAGCGTTATGGTGGTCAATTTGTAGTTTCTGGCAATATTTTAGTACGCCAGCGCGGTACACACATACGCCCTGGCAGAAATGTGGATGTCGGTAGAGACTACACTATTTTTGCCATCATGGATGGCATTGTTCAATTTGAAAACATGCGGGATGGTCGTAAGCGCGTCAGCGTCGTTCCGGTACAGGAGTAATTCTGAGATCGGCGGCTTACGCAAGAAAGGATAATCAATATGAAAAAAGGTATTCACCCTAAATACTATCCCAATGCTAAAGTGGTCTGCGCTTGTGGAAATACCTGGATGACAGGATCCACTCAGGAAACAATCCGGACGGATGTGTGCTTTAAGTGCCATCCTTTTTACACTGGAGAACAGCGCATCGTGGACACTGAAGGACAGGTGGATCGGTTCTACAGAAAATTGGAGGCTCGCCAACAATATATCAGTAGTACAGAAGCGCGTCACTCCGCACGGACATCTCCGGACCGCCCAATCGCGGAACTGGAACTCGGTACCAGACCCACAGCAGCCTTGGCAAAAGTCGGCATAACAAAAGTCGGACAGGCTATCGAAAAGATGGCTCAAGGTGGAGAATCCGCCTTGCTTGAAATTGATGGGTTCGGGCGCAAGTCCCTTGCTGATCTGAAGAAGCATCTGCGCCAGCTCGGCTATGAATTACCCAAGACAGCAGAAGAAATCGTTGTCTAATCCGCCAGACTTGAACATGGGATCAGTCTAAGAGAACGTAGGCAGGTGCGGTTTTGCATCTGCCTACGTTTTGCTAATTATGGAGGACAGCATGAAACATCACGTTGGTTCTGTTGAAGTTATCACCGGATCGATGTTTTGCGGTAAAACCGAGGAATTGATCCGCCGCCTGCGGAGGGCAAAAATCGCCCACCAACAAATTCAGGTTTTCAAACCGATCATCGACCAACGCTATGCTCTCGAAAAAGTTACTTCGCATTCAGGCAGCGAACTGGAAGCCACTCCAATCGAATCTGCCAAAAGCATCTATACGCTCCTTCAGGAAGACACAACTGTGGTGGGCATCGATGAAGCCCAATTCTTCGACGATGAAATCATACATATTGTACAGGATCTGGCAGACCGCGGCAAGCGAGTGATTGTCACCGGACTGGATACGGATTTTCGCGGCGAGCCATTCGGATCCATGCCCGCCTTGATCTCACAAGCCGAGGTTGTAGACAAATTGCACGCGATTTGCATGGTGTGTGGGGAATTAGCCTGCCGCACACAGCGTTTGATCAACGGAAATCCAGCTCATTACCATGATCCGGTGGTCGTTGTGGGAGCATCCGAGCTTTATGAAGCCCGCTGCCGTGCCCACCACCAGGTTATGCGCGATTAAGGAGGTGCAAGCATGCAAGATTATCGTGAATTTCTAGCGGAAATCCTGGTACCAGAAGACACCTTGCAGCAGAAGATCAAGGAATTAGGCGAGGAAATCAGCCGCGACTACAATGGCGACGACTTACTATTAGTGTGTATCTTACGGGGCGGGGTGATGTTCTTAATCGACCTCACCAAGCATATAAGCGTCCCCCACAACATTGACTTCATGGCAGTCTCTTCCTATGGAATCGGGGCACGTGAAACACAGAGACGCGCCCGCATCACGTATGATCTGAACACGGATATTGCCGGACGCAACGTTCTGCTGGTGGAGGATATCGTGGACAGCGGGCATACTCTGGCAGCCGTGCTAGATATGCTCGAAGCACGCAAACCAAAAAGCTTGAGAACCTGTGTCTTACTGGATAAATTCGACCGGCGCGAAGTCGTTGTACCAGTGGACTATCTTGGTTTTCGCATCCCGAACAAGTTTGTCTTCGGTTATGGGCTGGACATTGACGAATATTACCGTAACCTGCCCTTTATCGGCGTCGTCAATCTGGAACGGTACATCTCATCGTAAGATAATTTGCAAGTAGGCGGCTCTCTTCTTCATTAACGTAACTTTTCTTGCTCTTTTCTCGAAAGAATAAACTATGGGTACAGCATCTTCTTTTCCTTTATTGGAACGAATCTGTGCGTTTTTGCCTTCTGACCTGGCGGTGTATGTCGTCGGGGGAGCAGTGCGCGATTATTTACTTCAGCGCGAAGTCCACGACTGGGACTTTGTAGTAGAAGGGAATGCCATCAAGACAGCACGCAGAGTCGCAAATCAGATGGGCGGGGCTTTCTATGTATTAAACGAAGACTTCGGTGCTGCCCGAGTTATCCTGACAGAACCCCCTGTAACGACCGGCGATAACATCCCTAAAAAAGTTGTGCTTGATTTCAACGCACTGCGCACCCCAGATTTGGAAAGCGACTTACGAGCACGTGACCTGACAATTAATGCCATCGCCCTGGACATTCATCACCTTACAACGTTAATCGACCCATTAAAAGGAGCCGCTGACTTACACCAGAAACGGTTACGGGCTTGTTCAGAGCAATCCTTCCAATCCGATCCAGTGCGGATTCTACGAGCAGTGCGGATGGCATGCACATTTGGATATCAGATCACCCCAGAGACGCGCAACTTGATGCGGGCAGCGGCGTCAGGACTGGCAGGCTGCTCCCCCGAACGTGTGCGGGATGAGTTCTTGCGCATCCTGGGAGGGGTACACCCAGCGACAGCCCTGCGCATCCTTGACATGCTGGACATCCTACCGCATTTCCTGCCAGAGATCGAAGCGATGAAGGGCACTATTCAAACTACCCCTCATGTTTATGACGTCTGGAATCATACCTTGGCAGCTCTGGATAAACTGGAAGACCTGCTGAGCACGCTCAGTCCGGCTGCGATTCCAAATCCTGATTCTGGGTATTCGTCCAGCCTGACGATGGGCTTGGCAGCGATGCGACTGGGACGCTATCGGGAAAAGATCTGGGAGCATTTTCAGAGTCGCGACAGCGCCGACGTGCAACGAAGGGCTCTATTGTTCATGGCAGCACTCTATCACGATAGCGGGAAACCGGCTGTGGGTCAAGTAGATTCAGATGGGCGGGTACGCTTTTTACAACATGAGTCCCGCAGCAGTGAAATTGTTTCTCGAAGGGCTCTCAGTTTGCACATGAGCAGCCAAGAAATTGAGATCGTTAAGACGATCACTGCCAACCATATGCGCCCATTGCAGTTAAACCAGACTCCGCCCCCCCCCTCGCGGCGCGCCATCTACCGCTTCTTCCGCAGTGTCGGGGAATGCGGGGTAGATGTCTGTATTCTTTCCCTGGCTGATCACCTCGCTACCTACGACTATAATCTGCAGCAAAGCGAATGGAGACATTTACTGGATACGGTGCGCAGTCTACTGGACGGCTGGTGGGAACCTGAAAGCCGGGTAGTATCTTTGCCAGCCTTGATCAACGGAAACGAGGTGATGCAGCTTTTTGATCTCCACCCGGGAGCGAAGATCGGCGAGCTGCTCGAAGCAGTGCGGGAAGCCCAGGCAGCCGGGGAACTCACCTCCCATGAACAGGCAGTCGAGTATGTGCGTGGAATACTCACCCACTTCTAAGCACCATAGAGAATGGAATAACATAAAAGAATGTCAATGAAGGGAGGCTACCGCTTTCCAATCTTTGCGGACGAACTCAGACAGTTTTTTTGCTCTCTCAGACAATATTTCGATCTTTTCCCACTGGGGAGGAGCAATCAGTTTTTGCATGAGCATGGCATCACAACCAAACCAATACGGTAAGATGCCGCCAAAGAAATAACCACGCTCGCGCAGGCAGGAAACTATCCAGCCTGTTTCAGGTTGATCCAGGGCAATCCAGGATTGGATAACCTGCACATCTTTCTGCTGTGATTGGCATTGCTGGTGCGCCTGTTCTTCACAGGCTTGCAAGCGCGCTCCGAAATTCGCACCAGCCTGGGTAATGGCGATCCTTGCCAATTGGGCAGATGGATAAACATGTAATTTGATCCCCTGTATGTCAGCCTGAGCAGGCATCTGGATTGTATTATCCCAAATAAAATTACGTTTTTCTGCAATTTCGCCATAAATAAATTCGATGGCTGGCTGGTAGAGTCTTGGAAGATATACCATATGCGGATTGGATTGAAATATAATATAACCGATTAAGGTAGAAACGCGCCCAGACGCGCTTTGCTCCTGGAAATAAGCTTCTGCCGGCATGACATCCACACCCAAAGCAGTCTCTTTCGCTCCAACAGCAGGAAAACTTTTTTGCGTCTTGACGTGATTGCAAACCATCTCACCAAACACAGCAGTAATTTCTTGTTGTTCACCTGGTAGATCTGTGTGTGAAGCCGCAAGACGAAGATAATCGGCAGCATACTGAAGGAGGGGTGTAAAAACATTTTGAGTACGATAGGCTGGCAAGATCAAACCAGCACCCATTTCATATAACTTTGTTGAGGGAGCTGAGCGATAAAAAGCTGTATGACCGATGACGTCATCCGTACGATTACAGGCAACGAATGAAATGACACTCTGCTCTTGATTTGCCTGAATGAGCTGCGGTGGGTCATAGTAGATTTTAGCCGGATAAGCCTCGCCATAAACGGTACGAAATAGATTAGCAATGGCAGGCGCATCTTCTTTTTGAAAATGGCGGATTACCATTTTTTCAGTAAGACCATCATTCGATAAAACCAGCGGGGGGATGTTCATATTCAAGCAATTTGCTCCAAGGTATTCAAATCATCCAAGCGAAATAGTAAATTACCGGCAATTTGGCGACGGTATGCTGCCGAAGCACGTACATCATCCAAAGGTGTCACTTGCTCTCTCACCATGGCAGCGGCTTTCTCCAAAACAGACATTGAAATTTCCTGACCGACCAGTAACGCTTCTACCTGGGGTGAAGAGAAAACCGTTGGGGCTACACTCCCCCAAGCTAAAGATGCGCTTTGGACTTTATGGTTGGAATCTATTTCAAGACAGGCTGCCAAACTGACAACCGAACAGGCAAGAGCATTGCGTTTGCCCACCTTTTCAAAATGCTGCCGTGTATTTGGACCAGCCTTTGGAATCCAGACTGAAGTGAGTATTTCGCCTTCTGTTAACGCAGTTTTTCCAGGTCCAAGAATAAATTCACTTATCGGTAGGTAGCGTTTAGACGAAGAATTGTTACATGATTGCAGTTCAACACGAGCACCGAGCACATAAAGCGGCGGTAGGCAATCCCCGGCTGGAGAGGCAGTGCAAATATTCCCTCCCAGTGTACCCATATTACGAATCTGTGGTGAACCCA
>JBAXBF010000114.1:0-8993 GCA_037142095.1 Chloroflexota bacterium | reverse complement strand
AAGTCATGATAATAGGGAGATGAATGGTGAATTTATTGTAAATCAAGCAAGTGTTGCTCTCATTTATTGTGATCAATATCAGATTGAAAATGTGAGATTGGCGGTCCAGCAGGGAATCGCCTTATTAGGTGGAACAGGTCAGTTCGTTAAGCCAGGAGAAAAAATCCTGGTTAAGCCTAATGTCCTGGTGGGGAATGATCCTGAGAAATGTATTGGACCGCATCCGAATGTCTTTCGGGCGGTATTGGAGCAGTTTCAGGCAGCCGGTGCATTGCTTTCATACGGCGATTCACCTGGCTTTGGTACCCCGCGTGGGGGGTTACGGGCTGCCAAGCTGCTGCCTGTCGCTGAAGAATTAAACGTTGCTCTGGCGGACTTTACCAATGCCGAGACCTTTTCTTTTCTCGAAGGTAATTTAATCAAGCAATTCACGATTGCCAAAGGTGTGGCGGAGAGTGATGGGATCATCAGCCTGGGAAAACTGAAAAGCCACCAGTTGACGCGCATTACCGCAGCCGTCAAGAACACGTTCGGCTGTATTCCGGGGGTGCGCAAAGCCGAATTTCATGCGCGCCTGCCCAACGCAGATTTATTCGCCCAGATGCTGGTGGATTTGAACCTGTTCCTCAAACCATGTCTTTATATCGTGGATGGGATCATGGCGATGGAAGGCAATGGACCGCGCAATGGCACCCCACGCGCAATGAACGTGCTTCTTTTTTCTACGGATCCGGTGGCGTTGGATGCTACGATCTGCCGCATGATCAACCTGGACGAAAGATTGGTGGAGACGATCACGTATGGCAACCGTTTCGGTCTGGGCAGCAGCGATAACATCTTTTATTTAGGGGAAGCGGTGGCACGCTTTCATACCCCCGACTTTCTCGTCAACCGCAGTAAAGCTTCTACGGCTGGGGATATGAAAATCCTGGGCAGCCGTCTGTTGCGGGATGCCATTTCCCCGAAACCGGTGATCGATGCAGAGAAGTGTAACGAATGCGGACAATGCGTGCAGGTCTGCCCGGCAGAACCGAAAGCCCTGGTTTGGAAAAACGGGAAGACGGAGCCTCCAGTTTATCAATACGAAAATTGTATTCGCTGTTATTGCTGCCAGGAATTATGCTCGCACGAGGCAGTGTCTGTCAAAGTGCCCTGGTTGGGACGCCTGGTGCACCGGTAACCTTCAGAAAATTTGAAATGGAATGGCGGTAAAAAATGACAACTCCTAATCTACCTCAAGAGATATCCAGAAATAAAGTTGTGGATCGGATGATGGACTATCTGATGACGACCTTGAGCAAAATCGATGAAAAGGAGGTTGCCAAGCGGGTTGAAAAGCTGCGCGGCAAGAATCCCAATGTTTCCACCGATGAACTGGCTGAGAAATTGATCCAGCAAAAGTGTATGCAAGCCGGGGCGATCGGCGCGATCACATCCGGTACGGCGATTGTACCCGGCTTGGGTACGATCACCTCCTTGACTTTCGGGGTCGTAACGGATATTGGTATGACGTTAAAACTGCAGGCGGAATTGGTGCTTGAGGTGGCGGCAGCGTACCAGCATGAACTCGACGCGAGTGAAAAGCGCAAAGCGATCATTTTGGTGGCGGGTTTCAGCACGGGTTCCAGCCAATTGATAACCCGAGCCGGGCAGGAGATTGCCGAGCGCACGACGGAGCGCCTGGCTGCCAAGGGGATTGCCAAAGCCATCCCGCTATTGGGGGTGGCGGCTTCGGCAGGAGTGAACATTGCTTCTACCTACATTATCGGAAAACGGGCGCAGGCATACTTCAAATTGGGACCTGAAGCCATGCAGGACTGGAACGAAAGCGCCCATGCCATCACCGGCATCGATGAACAAAAAATCGTTGCCTGGCTGAGCGAAGCCACCGAGCGCTCCTGGAAACTGGCGAGCGAAAGTGCTCAGAATCTATCTGGCGTGATGATCGTTGCCGGAAAGTCTGCCGGAGAGTTGGTGGTGATCCATGCGGGAAAGGCTGGTGAAGCCATATCAGACGCCAGTAAAGCGATGGTAACGAGCGCCGGGACGACGGCTGGCAATGCGGTCGAAATCTATAAACGCGCTGACACCCGCATGAGCGCATCGAAGAATCCATTCGTCCGCTTTTATGCCGCCTCCCTGCGCACCTATATCCAGATTGAAAAGAGATGGCTGATGTTTTTGGTAGCTGTCGTCCGCGGTATTTTCAACGTGGTTAAAGCCGTCGGCAAAGCCATCTCCTCTGTCTTTGGCATCTTTAGTAGAAAAAAGGGGGAAAGACCGCCCGAGTCGCCCTCCAATCCGCAAACGGAATGATTTGATTAGAAACAAACCAATTGAACTATGGTGTTGATCCTCTTTCCTTCTAACGGTGCCACAACATATTCTAGGATTTGGGGCAATTGCACAGCTTCCCAAACGCGTTCTGGTTTACATTCCAACTGGGTCGATATTAAAGTTCGCATTGTATCACCCTATTCTATTTTTCCGAACCAACCTCGTCGTTGCATCCACTTTGCTGCTTCTAACACAGGCATGATTGTGAACGCCAACCCAGTGATAATCAACCAATCTTCCAAAGGTAGATAATATGTACCAAAGGCATCGTGTAAAGCTGGTACATAAATGACGAGCATCATCAAAGCCAAATCCACTAGAATCGCATAATTTAGCCATTTATTCGCGAATGGTTTGTGTAAGACAGAATTCCGGTCAGAACGAAAGTTATACGCCTTAAAAAACTGGATCAAGACTAGCGAGACAAATGCCATGGTCATAGCTTGCGCTGTACTGCGTCCAGAGTTTAATGCCCAGATGAAAAGTCCCAGGTTAACAATTGTCGACCAAATCCCACCCAGTGACATTAATGTCACAACTGGGCGAGTGAAAATACCCGTTCGTGGATTGCGCGGTTTGCGCTTCATCAGATCGATTTCGGGAGGATCCAAGGATAGAGCCAAAGCGGGTAAGCCGTCCGTTGCAAGATTCACAAATAAGATTTGAACAGCCGTTAATGGCAGTGGAAGTCCTAGTAAAGCTGATCCGGCCATCAGTCCAATTTCACCAATATTCGATGAAAGTAGATACATCAAGTATTTTTTTATATTTCCAAAAACTCCGCGTCCCTCCTCCACTGCCGCAACAATGGATGCGAAGTTATCATCTATAAGGGTCATGGCTGCTGCCTCTTTGGTCACATCAGTGCCAGTGATACCCATTGCAATTCCGATATCGGCTTTCTTAAGCGCCGGAGCGTCATTCACTCCATCTCCGGTCATTGCGACAATATTTCCGTGGGCTTGCCAGGCTGTTATCACGCGTAGTTTATGCGCTGGAGAAACTCTTGCATAGACACTAATTTCTTCAACGTCACGAAAAAGCTGATCGTCTGTCATTTCCTCCAACTCAGCACCGGTCACAACTCGACCACCGTTGAACAACAAGCCCAACTCATGTGCCACTGCTCGGGCTGTCACCGGATGATCGCCTGTAATCATCACTGTGCGAATGCCTGCATTTTCACAAATCGCTATCGCGTTTTTAGCTTCTGGACGGGGAGGATCAATCATGCCCGCCAATCCAAGAAATATCATCCCCGTTTGTGCGGATTCAAGTGTTGTATTTGGTTTTGTAGCAGTAGCGAGGACTCTTAACGCTTTTTCTGCCATACCCTGAGCAATAGAAAGAACTTGTGAGCGATTTTTTTCGTCAAGCGGTTCAAGACCTTTGGAGGTCAAGAGCCAATCACAGCTACTCAAAATCATTTCTGGTGCCCCCTTTGCATATGCTGTTAAGCCATCTGGTGTCTGATGCAAGGTGGTCATGCGCTTTGTTTCGGATGAAAATGGAATTTCCTGAACACGGGGGAAAGAGAGATCAAGCTGGTTTTTGTTCAGCCCCGCTTTTACAGCCGCGACCACCAATGCCCCTTCAGTCGGGTCGCCCTTGATATCCCAGGTTTTTACCGTTCCTTCTCCATTCGAAACAAGTTGCGTATCTGAAGCCAAAACAGATGCAGTCAGCATTTGTATAAGAGCTTGGGTTGGTTTTACCACTGTCTCGTCATTCAATGAAATCTCACCCTCGGGGGCATATCCCGATCCAGATACAATGAATAACTGCCCGCCGGCGTACAATTGTCGTACCGTCATCTCATCTTTGGTTAGAGTACCTGTTTTATCAGAACAAATCACCGATGTGCTCCCTAACGTTTCCACTGCTGGTAGTTTGCGAATCAGTGCATTCCGTTTTACCATTTTTTGTACACCAATGGCAAGGGATATGGTGACAACAGCCGGTAACGCTTCCGGAACGACTGCCACAGCCAGAGCGATGCCAAATATTAGCATCTCAATAAAGGGTTGCCCGCGCACCAACCCCATAGCAACGATAATCGCCACAACTACAAAAGCGGCACGTGCCAGCACGGTGCCAACCTTATCCAGGTTGTGTTGGAGGGGTGTTTTACCTGATTCGATGGTTTGTAGTAGTTTAGCGATTTTGCCGAACTCGGTCTGCATTCCGGTAGCAACCACTAGTGCCGTACCGCGACCATAAGTGGCTGCTGTGCCAGCATAGACCATGTTTTTACGGTCACCAACTGGCAGTTCATCACCGATAAGATGTTGATTATGCTTTTCCACGGCGATGGATTCGCCTGTCAAAGCGGCTTCCTCCACCTGAAGATTTACTGCTTCCAATAGGCGTGCATCTGCAGGAATACGATCCCCGGTGTGTAAGAGAATCACATCCCCAGGAACCAGATCGCGCGACGGGATATTTATTTCGAGTCCATCTCGAAATACCGACGCGGTTGGCGCAGCCATCTGTCTCAGCGCTTCGATGGCGCGTTCAGCGCGAAATTCCTGGATAAAACCCAAGCCTACAGCAAATAACACAATCACTGCGATTGCAATTGATTCGACACCATGCCCTAGAAAAAGCGATATGGCTGTGGCAACTAGTAGAATCAGAATTAGTATGTTTTTGAACTGTTCCAGTAAAATTTTCCATGCCGATATTCGTTTGGCGGACTGGATCTCATTGGATCCATTTTCAATTAAGCGTTTCTCAGCCTCGGTGATGGTTAAACCGATCGGGGCACTGCCTAATAACTCATAAGCGGCATCTCTTGTGAGTGTATGCCAGGGTTTGTTTGAAATCATAGATTGTGTTGCTCCTTTACTTTTTTAGATCATCCTCTTTGAGATCATAAGATTTGAACAAGAAGATGTTGAAGAGATAAATGATCGCCGCTAGAATAGGTAGGAAAATTACACCAATGAATTCTGTAACAAAAGCTAAAATTTCCTCGAACCAGATTATTAGCGCGGTTCCACCAGTACCAGTGGCAACTAGGGGCTTCCACAGCCTTCGGAAGCCGAGAGAACTTGTTGCATGTTTCGGAAAATTGGACATAAAAATCTCCTTTCATACAGAAACCAACCAGAACAAGAGCTTTTAATTTCACATAATGTTGCCCTATTCTTTCTCAACTTGAACAGGCAAATACTTCGGAGGTAGAGACCGACGCGAAAACCAATAATGGATTGCGAGTGCGATAAAACCGGCTATCAACAAATAAGGAAAGTATAATTTGAGATATGTGCTGACGAGAGCCCACTCATTTCCTAAAACAAAACCTGCGCCTATGAGCAAAGTGCACCATACATAAGAACCGATGAACGTAACCACAAAAAAAGTAGTAAATGGCATCCGTGCCAAACCTGCCGGAATGTTGATCAGAGTACGGATACCTGGTATAACACGCCCAACAAGAACGAATCCGGTACCCCAACGTTGGAATTGCTTTTCAGCGCGAGCGATATGGACAGAATCAATCCGCACCCAGTGAGCTAGTTTATCCACTAATGGTCGTCCACTTAGTCGAGCTACCCAGTAGGTGATGGATGCGCCAAGTACGCTTCCGATTGCGGCAAATAACCCACCCAAGAAAATCATTGAGGACGGTAATTGTCGTTCAGAAATGAGCATCCAGCCTGCCAAACCTAAAATGATTTCACTGGGAGTGATTCCTGTAGCATTCTCAAAGGTTAATAACGCTGCTACACCAAACCAACCCCAGGCATTGTAGAGGGAATGGGCTGCAGAAAGGATGTATGTTTCGATTATGCTTAATAATTCCATAGGTCTTGTATAATTACCCAAATGCTTGCGATAGTTTTATTAATAAATCCCAGACCAATCTATCATTGAATTGATAACAAAAAGACCACCGCCTTAAATGCGATGGTCTTGCTCTTTATTTCAAACAGCCAGGAAATTTCTTTCCGTGTTGGTGGCTGCCTAAACCCAGTAACGGGTGGCTACTCCCCATCGGAGTAATTTGAGTATATTCTATTTTCCGTCTGGAGTCAATATATTGAGTTTACTTTGATCTTCTATTGAATCCTGTAACCAGTTGGTCGTTTTTTTTCAGGGGAATAAGTGAGTGATAACAGGATCCAATGATCATAACCCTTGATAATAGGCACATGAGATACAAAAGCGAAAAAAAATAGATGATGAAGCGTTGAAACGATCAATAGGCGTCAGACGTGGAAAGTTTGAAAAGATGTTGACTGTTGTCAAAAAAAGCTTGCGCGATTTTGGCAGAAAAGCATTGCAACCGAGAGATACAATTTTCGAAGTGGTGTTGATTGATGTCACAGAGCAACCCATTGAACGACCGAAAAAAGCAACGACAGCACTATAGTAATTATCCAGTGAACGCATTTTTGTCGAGAAAGTCATTCGCAAGTTAAAAATCCTTCATGCCCAAGTTCTCATAAGACAAGAGAGATGCCTCGGTCGCTGCTTGGTTGGTGAAATGAAGTATTGTGTAAGTCCCGCTCAATCAGAGGAGTGGAAGAAGGCTATTCTTGGCGTGATGTTTTCCCCTTTTCTGCTTCCTCAGTATGATTCGCGGCGGCTGATGAAGAGCTGGAGCCAGGTTATCAAGTTGCCCGGCTGCGTATTCTGAGAGGATTAACCCAGGCGCAACTGGCTGAACTGGTTGGGACACGGCAACCATCTTAGTGGCAGCAGGTATATAGACAAATATCCTTCACAGTACCTTTGTGGCAGCTTTACAGTAGCTTTACAATCCGACCCTATAATATTAGCAAGGAGAATATATTATGAAAACGATGAAGATACTTGCGAAGATTATGTTTATGCTGGCATTGGTTGCCGTGATAGTTAGCGTCGCCGCTCCGGTTTATGCTCAAACGAGCACAGATACAAGCGGGCGGGGTGGTCCAGGGAGACCTGGTGGCACGCCTAATTCAGGCGGCATGAATAATTCAGGCGGCACGTCTAATCTGGGTGGTATGAATAATTCAGGTGGCACATCTAACTTGAGCGGCATGAATAATTCAGGCGGGATGCCTAACTCGGGTGGTATGATGAACCCCGTGGTTCGTCCATATTACGGTTCTGGCAGTTTTTGTCCCACTGGTCCAGGTACCTGCTATGATCCCATTTGTCCTACCGGTCCAGGTACGTGCCATGTGCCCGTATGCCCCACTGGTCCAGGAACTTGCGGGCTGGGAACTTCTCAACGCCCCTGGTAAACCTATTCGCAGCGCAACCTGAAAGCAATAAAGCCCAAGGGAATGCAATCGAACTTTTGGGATGCTGGGTTAATTAACTACTACTACCGATACACAGGATATGAAGCTGTGTGGGTAGTAGTAGTAGTTAATTATTTAACCCGCGCAAGTGGGTAATTTTTACCAACTAATAAACTTTCCCCAAACATCAATGGGAACTGCGCGGCATCCGTGAAGCTGAGATTATTCGCCGGGCATTCGAGCGGGAGTATGCCTCATTTCGCTTCTTCATTCTCCCGATAAGCCGCTTCAATCGTACTATTGCTGATGTTTTGATACGCGGCTTGCAGGAGCGACTCCAGTCCCGGTTCAGGAACGAATCCCGCCTCGCCCAACCGTTTAAGCAAAGGCATGTTAATCGCAGGTGGACGGATCGTAACCGTAAACCCTTCCAGCCTTGCGCCCAAATCCCAAAAGTTATCGATGCACTCTTCGAGACTCACCCCGCTTTCGGCTTCTTCCGTTTCTTCGCCAATTTCATCATCCTCTGCGCGGCGCTGGCGGAGCGCTGCCATCACCTGTTCCTGTGTCCTGCCTCGTAAACGGAATATCAAAAAAGGGTCATCATCAAAGCGTTCACCAAGAATGTAATGCGTGGCGGCGATGTGCTTACACGGATTGGAAGGATCTGGACAGGAGCACTTGGTTATTAAATCACCAGATCGGGAAGGGAACAGGCTGACCTTTGCCATATCAAAGGCAGTTTCTATTTCCATTGGCATCTCACCCGCCAACAATTGCGCCGTGAAAATGGCTTGCTCAGCCAGCGCGTCAATGACCATGTTCCATTGCTCATCCGACAGCGGCACAATTTGGATTTTGATTTTGTACGGCGTCGAACGGGAGCCCTGTACGCGTGCCTCAATGCCATCTTTGGTCTCTTCGATCGAAAGCACCTGACCTTTGCGCGCATAACTGCGCCCGCGCGTCAGCCTTCCCGAATCGACCAGGCGTTCCAACGCCGCAATCCAGCGCTGCGCCCACCAGCTTTTGGCAAACGCCCCTCGCTGAGTACGCGCCTTGATGCCATCTTTGGCTTCTTTGGGTTTACTTGGTTTAAAGTAATAATCATCATAATCCGACATTTCATCACCCTTCTCTGCGCAGCTCGACGACTTTGCGCAATTCATCTGTGCTCATCTCGGTAATCCAATTTTCCCCGCTGCCTACCACCGCCTGCGCCAAGCCCTTCTTCGCCTCGATCATGTCATCAATCATTTCTTCCATCGTTCCGGTGGTAACAAATTTATGAACCTGGACATTACGCCGCTGACCAATGCGGAAGGCGCGGTCGGTTGCCTGATTTTCGACAGCCGGGTTCCACCAGCGGTCAAAATGGAAAACGTGATTGGCGCGGGTCAGGTTCAAACCCGTACCGCC
>JBAXBF010000113.1:0-9006 GCA_037142095.1 Chloroflexota bacterium | reverse complement strand
CCTGCAAGAAATACGATGCCGAATTAGAAACCACGTTCCACTTGAAGGTCGGCGATCTTTCAGAGATGCTGCCTGAAGGTGAAATCAGGGTTACAGCGACAGTTGTGGGCTGCGCTGTAAAAGTCGGTGTACGTGTAGGGGTAAATGTAGCTGTATTTGTAGGAGTACGCGTTGGCGTGCGGGTCGGTGTCCGCGTCGGCGTTCGAGTGGGTGTGCGTGTCCGTGTTGGTGTATTCAATATAGAAAAGGTTTTCGGACTACTCCACGCGCCATATCCGCTACTGGCATTCCAGTTTCTTATCCACCAAGCATAATACCCTACTGTTAGAGCCAAAGGAGAATTCAAGAAACAGGGTCCGATCCCCGTTCCACAGGCAGTCTGAGATGCGGTGTACCATCCCTTGCTGATATTGATCGTTCCTCTATTGATATACAAATAATAGGACATCGTATTGGCTACTGCGCTCCAGCGAAATACTGGACGGGTGGAATAGGTTATACCGGATGGGGAAGTCAGTACCACTGCTCTTAATGTAGGAAGCGGGGTTCTGGTCGGTGTTCGCGTGGGAGTACGGGTAGGAGTCCTGCTCGGCGTTCTGGTTTTGGTGGGCGTGCGGGTTGGCGTGCGGCTCGCCGTACTGGTTTTTGTGGGTGTACGCGTCAGAGTCCGCGTTGGCGTTTTCGTTCTTGTCGGGGTCCGGGTTGGCGTAAGGGTTTCGCAGAATGTTGCTGAAGATTGAACATCGGCAATCCCTGCCAACCAGGATTGGAAGGATGCCGTCGTCGGTTTGCATAATCCAGTATTGTTAAAATAAAAAGCAACCAGCGAGGTTAAATTTGTCAGGCAGGATGGAAGCCTCCCGCTTAGACCGGTATTTCCATTAATATACAATTCTTGTAAGCTGGCAAGATCACCAAGTGTATTCGGCAGACTGCCACTGAAAGTATTATCGCGCAGATCGAGCACTTGCAATGCCGTCAAGTTGCCAATTTCTGTTGGTATTGAAAACTGCATATAATTACTGGACAAATTAAGGGTCTGGAGAGAGGATAAGTTCCCGATCGTAATCGGAATACCACCCTTTAATCCATTCTCACTCAAATCTAGCACAGTCAAGGAGGTCAAAGTCTCCCATAATACATCGGGTATCCGCCCTGTCAGCGCGTTATAGCTCAAATTAAGGGTCTCAAGGGAACTTAGCTTTCTAAGTGCATCCGGAACGATCCCCACCAAATGATTATTATTCAACGCCAGCCCACTTACGTGCCCACCAGTACAGGTAACCCCATACCAACTGCAAGGCGTATCGGATCCAAGCCAATCTGTTTTATCTGTCCAAGCATCTCCCCCGGTTAACCGGTAAAACGTTACCAGCGCATCACATTCCTGGTTGGGAATCTCTGACTGTGCATCACAGATTGGGTGAGGAGCAGCCAGGAATACTTCTGGCTGCATACCCGTGTTTTGATTGGCTTCCCGCGCCATGACAACTGCCATGCTGCCTGATAAAAGTAATACAAGGAAAATAAACGCAACGATCAGAGGACGAAGCAAAAAAAGACGGATAAAAAGACCATTCAGGAATAATCGCGGCTTGTTCATCATACGCCTCCGTTTGGCTAAAAAAAACTACCATCCAGGAAATATTATACTACACGTCTATTCAGTATACACGACACAGAATTACATGTCAAACAATATATTGTAAAAATAACATAAATTGCAAGTCAAACAAACTTTATCAAAAACAAATCGGGAACGGATTATCTAACCGTCCCCGATTTCATCCTTATTTTCAGTCGCCCCCACCACTTACTTGAAAACTACTGGATTATCACCCCATCAAAATTAACAGTTGCATTGACGGCATTCCCAGTATAGTAGGTGATCACCACCTTGTGATTCGCATTCGGCAATACAACACTCCACCACAACTTTTTATATGTAGTCGCCGAAGCGTATTCGTTCAACACCACTAGCGCTCGATTGTCAACCTGGATCGTAACCTTGCCATTTGTTCGTCCGGCAGTGTAGTACATTGCCATTCGTGTGCCGGTGAAATTGACTGTGACCGTGGAACTCTTTGTTCTTGTATAGTGCTGAGTTATGCCGTAATATAAGGCGCCTGTTTGGGTTAACCAGGCAGAGGTGTGATCAATACCTACTGTATAGGTGTCATTGTAAGTCCCTCTCCGCAGGTTGGAGCCAAAATACCCATAGACCGCGGTAACCTTGGCTGGCATCGTCAATTTATTTGTGGTCACATTGATCCCTCCGACCCAGCGGTCGAAGTGATAGTACAATTTTGGAGCAGAAGTGAAAGTGATGATCTGTCCCTCTTTGTATTTTCCAGAAGCGCAGCCAGTTGAATATGCCGGGCTGGCAGTAATGGTTCCGCCAACTAGCGGGCTGGCGATTTTGGTCAAGGTATAACAAGTCTTAAGCTGCGTGCTTTCCCAATCCGGGTCTTTTTTAGACAAATAACTGCGTACTACGCTGTTGGCAGAGAACAAGCGGTTGTTCCCCAAGTCGAGGTTATGGTTTGTTCCCACTGCATCCGGGATATTAACCAGATTGATGATGTTGGTTGGGATTTCCCCGCTTAGCTTGTTGTTCGACAAGGCTAAACGCTCCAGATGAATCAAGTTACTGAAATTTGGCGGTATCCCCCCGCTCAACTGGTTTCCACCAAGTCCCAGTCCTCTTAATTTAGTCAAACTCCCCAGCCAGACTGGAATACCACCGGATAATTGATTCCCATATATCCATAACTCCTCTAATTGGGTAGCGCCGCTTAGATCAGGAATGGTTCCGGTCAATCCAGATCCCAAACCCAATCCCCATAATTTTGTCAAAGTGCTGATTCCCGACGGAATCTCTCCCGTGAACTGGTTCTCTTGCAGCCACAAACCTTCCAGATGAGTCAAACCGGTAACCCAGTTGGGAAAGGGTCCGCTCAGTTGATTTTGGGTCACATCCAGGTTTATTAATCCAGTCGACGCACTGAGATCAGGAAGCGAGCCAGAAAGTTCATTCTGCTTCAATAATAAATTCTCCAAATGAGTCAGGTCGCTGAAATTTACCGGTATCTCCCCACTCAATTGGTTTCCACCCAGATCCAGATCGATCAAGTTCGAAAACGTCCCTAAATAAACGGGGATTTCACCGGTCAAACCATTCCCCATTAAGTATAAATACTCTAACTGAGCAGCGGTACTCAAATCGGGAAAACTTCCGCTTAGTCCAGGTCCCAACCCCAACCCTTTTAAGTGGGGTGTCAGACTGCTTAAATCAGAAGGAATACTACCTGTAAATTGATTATCACTAAAATTTACATACTCCAAATTAGACATATTCGTCCACCAGGTTGGCAGTGGCCCAGACAACTGATTCCCCCATACATCCAGATACTTTAAGCCAATCGCCATACTGAGATCTGGTATGGAACCAGTAAGTTGATTGCCCCATAACCCTAACCCCTCCAGGTGCGTCAGACTGCTAAACCCTGCTGGTATTTCACCGCTGAACTGGTTTCCACCAAGTTGCAATGATATTAAGTTAGTCAGATTGGCAGTCCAGGCTGGGAAAGAACCACTCAAATGATTACTATTAAATTCAAGGTTTATTAATCCAATTGCCAAACTCAAGTCGGGAAGCGCGCCACTAAGATCATTCTTCCCCAAAACCAAACGCTCTAGATGAGTCAAGTCACTGAAATTTGCTGGTATCTCTCCGCTCAAATGGTTTTCCTGAAGACCCAGTTCTCTTAATTTCGTCAAACTCCCCAGCCAGACTGGAATACCACCGGATAATTGATTCCCATATATCCACAACTCCTCCAATTGAGTAGCGCCACTTAGATCAGGAATGGTTCCAGTCAATCCAGATCCCAAACCCAACCCTTTTAATCCTGTCAAAGCACTGATCCCCGCTGGAATCTCTCCCGTGAACTGGTTCTCTTGCAGCCATAAACCCTCCAAGTGAGTCAAACCTGTAACCCAGCCTGGGAAAGGTCCGCTTAGTTGATTTTGGAACACATCCAGATGCAACAATCCAGTCGATGCACTGAGATCGGGAAGAGCGCCAGTAAGGTCATTCTGTTTTAACAATAAACGCTCCATATGAGTCAGGTTGCTAAAATTTGCCGGTATCTCCCCACTTAATTGGTTTCCACCCAGGTCCAGGACGATCAGGTTCGGCAGGGTTCCTAAATAGGAAGGAATCTCGCCAGTCAGAGAATCTTCGGGTAAGATTAAATATTCGAGTTGCGTAGAGGCACTCAGATCGGGAATACTCCCAATTAATCCAGGTCCCAACCCCAACCCTTTTAAGTGAGGTGCCAGATTGCTCAGATCGGTAGGAATACTACCTGTAAATTGATTGTTATCGAAATTTACGTATTCCAAATTGGGCATATTCGTCCACCAGGTTGGTAGTGACCCACTCAATTGATTATATGACACATCTATATTTTGCAATCCGATGCTCCCGCTCAGATCAGGGACTCCTCCGGTTAATTTATTACCACCCAGAAATACTTCTACGAGACCGGTCAAGGCGGCGATGGATGTAGGAATTTCTCCGTTGAACTGATTACCTCCCAACCACAATAATTGCAGGTTAGCGTTGCTGAATGAAGGGATGATCCCACTCAAACTGTTATAATCCAGTGCAAGTTTCTCCAAATTCGGCAACGCACCGATTCCAGACGGGATATCTCCTGTAAGATTATTCCCCTCCAATCGCAATATCTTAAGATTGGTAAAATTCACCATATAGGCTGGGAGGGGGCCTGCATCGAATCCGTTAACCCCCAAGTCCAAAGTTTCCAGATTCAGCATCCCGCTCAGGTCAGGAAATGCGCCGCTGAGATAGTTCAGATGATTCGGGTCATATGTTTCCCCAAAACCAAGGTTTAGAGTTACCAAAGAGGTCAAAAGACTAATCTCAGTTGGGAGCGCACCTGTTAACCCGTTGCCCGGTAATTCCAAACCGGTTATACGTAAGGTACCACCAACATCCGCGCAGCTAATCCCGTACCAGTCACACGGTTTATCGCCTGCCATCCAACCTGTGCTGGTTGTCCAGGCTGAACCGCCAGTACTGTTATAGATGGCAGTCAGGGCATTACAATCATTTAACGAGATTTGAGTTTGCTGTGTTGTGCAATCATAGGATGTAACTCCAAGTTTCGGAAAACTGGAGTCGTTTGTTTTCAGGGTTTGGATACTTTTGTCTTCCAAAATATTGTCCATATTCAACCGTTGCGACATCGAATCGGACACGATATAATGCTTACTCAAATTTTCCCCATGATAAGAACTGTATTGGTGTGAGCCATACACACTAGATTCGCTATGGGGAAAAGCGGCGTTACCACGCCCCATTATACTTGGCTGGAAAGGGGGCGGTGTAGGACTTTGCGAATCAGGCATAGATGAAGCAGCCTGGCTATTGTATGGGATTACAGAACAAATTAGCAACACCACAAGCATTAGACACGAAAAATAACGCATCCTTGAGAATCTACTTAATTTAGTCATTGTACAGCCTCCTCGACTGGCAACACTTGGTTATAATTATTAAACATTTGTTTATAAACAACTCAACATATGTTGAGTATACCACAAAATTATTAAATAACAATTTGAATATTATTTGTGTTTAAAGTTAACTTCCAATTATATTTCATTGTATAATTATTATTCTTAGCATAAAATTTTGATTTACTGAACTATAATAACATTAATATGTTATAACGTGTAAATAAATGACGTAATTTCATGGTTTTTTTTACTTCCAAAACGAGAAAAACAGTTGATAGCAATATATATATCAATATATATAATATTGCAAATATAACAAACTATATTGAAAACAAATCGGGGACGGTTGGATGCTCCGTCCCCGATTTCACTTTTATTTTCAGTCGTATACACGACTTACTTGAAAACTACTGGATTATCACCCCATCAAAATTAACAGTTGCATTGACTGCATTCCCAGTATAGTAGGTGATGACTACCTTGTGATTCGCATTCGGCAATAAGACGCTCCACCACAACTTTTTATATGTAGTCGCCGAAGCGTATTCGTTCAACACCACAGGCGCTCGATTATCGATCTTGATCGAAACCCGGCTATAAGCTTTTCCGGCAGTGTAGTACATCCCCAGACGCGTCCCAGTGTAGTTAATCGTGATACTCGATGTCCGCGTGCGGGTGAAATGCTGCGTACCTCCGTAGTAAAGCCTGTTAGATTGGGTCAGCCATGTGCTGGTGTGATCAATACCTGCCGTATAGGTATCATTATATGTCGTCCCCCTTCGCAGGTTTGCGCCAAAATAACCGTAAATTGTGGTAGCTCTGGCTGGCATCGTCAATTTATTCGTGGTCGCATTGACCCCTCCAACCCAGCGGTCGAAGTGATAGTACAGTTTCGGGACGGCAGTGAAGGTGATGACTTGCCCGGCTTTATACTTTCCAGTAACACAGCCAGTCGATAATGCCGGGGATGCTGTAATGGTCCCACCTGTCAATGGGGAAGCAATTTTTGTCAATTGGTAACATACTGTCGAAGTGATTGGCCTGTAATTCGCAGTGACCGTAGTCGCAGATGCCGGCATCGTCAGTATGTTGCTTGTTACCGTTGCTCCGGTCCAATTACTGAATGTATATCCCGTTTTTGTCCCTGGTGACAACGTGATCGTCTTTCCGGCTACATATTGCCCGGCACTGCACCCGCTAGAATTTGCCGGGGTGGCTGTGGGTGTTCCACCCGCGGTCGGGCTGGATGTTACGGTTAACTTGTAACAGATAATTTGGGTGCTTTCCCAATCTGGGTCTTTTTTCAACAGGTAACTGCGCACAGCAGCGTTGGTAGAATACAAGCGATTGGTACTCAGTTTGAGTCTATGGTATGTACCTGCTGCATCTGGGATATTGATTAGATTGGTGATGGTTGATGGAATTTCCCCGCTGAGCTGGTTGTTGAAAAGCCATAATTGTTGAAGGTTCGTCAAGTTGCCCAATTGGGAAGGAATGGATCCAGTGAGCTGGTTGGAGTAGAGATCTAACCACGTAAGCATCGTCAGGTTACCCAATTGGGAAGGAATGGATCCGCTGAGCTGGTTTAAGTTAAGTTCTAACCACGTAAGCATCGTCAGGTTACCCAATTGGGAGGGAATGGATCCGCTGAGCTGGTTGTCATAAAGCCACAAAAGCGAAAGCTTCGTCAGGTTGCCCAATTCAGGGGGAATGGATCCGCTGAGCTTGTTGGAGTAAAGTTCTAACATTTCAAGCTTCGTCAAGTTACCTAATTGGGAAGGAATGGATCCGCCAAGCTGGTTGTCGCCAAGATCTAAATGCGTAAGCTTCGTCAGACTGCCCAGTTCAGGCGGGATGATCCCGCTAAGACCACCAACCTTATTCCAATTCTCATCAAATTGGACATTACTATCTAATATCAGCGATTGCAATTGCGTCAGGTTGCCCAATTCAGGGGGAATGGATCCGCTGAGCTGGTTTCGGTTAAGTTGTAAATACGTAAGGTTCGTCAGGCTGCCCAGTTCAGGGGGAATGGATCCGCCGAGCTTGTTGCTGTAAAGGTCTAAACTCGTCACGTGTCCATCTGTACAGGTTACCCCATACCATGTGCAAGGGGTACCAGACACCAGCCAGCCGCTTTTATTCGTCCAGCCGCCGCCATTAGTGCTGTTATATAAAGTGATGAGAACATTGCATTCCGATATTGGAATCTGGCTTTGTTCGGAACAAAAATAGCTTCCTAAAGCGGGTTCAGCGCTCATACCAGAAGAATCAGGAATACCCGCTGATGTTTCAATCAATGGCGGAGTGCTTGTTTCTGTTGGTACTGATATGGATGGTTCCGTTGCTGTCAGAGTATTCGTTTCTACAGGCAGCGGGACGCTTGTCTCGGTTTGAACAGGCGTACTTGTTTCTGTAGGTGGCGGCTGCTCCTCTTGCCCCAACGGCGCAGCGAACACAGACTGGATTGAGGAAGGTATAAAGACATTCGTACCGACCAGAGATAAAATCAATCCCACATATATGATCTTAAAACAAACAAAACACGGTAATTTCATATTGTCCTCTTAATTGGTTATATTATTAAACATTTGTTTATAAAAAACTCAACAATCGTTTATAAACAACTCAACATATGTTGAATCTATCATAAAATATTATAAAATGACATTAATATATAATTTGATATTATTTCTAATTTCAATTATATTTTATTGTAATTACACAGATAATGCATTTATTTTTGAAATGTAGAAATATAATAACATTGTTATGTCATAACATGTAAGTTAATAACGTAATTTCATGGTTATTTTTACTTCCAAAACGAGAAAAACAGCCCAATGCAATATGAATTTCCATAATAATTTAATTGCCTATTATGCGTATAATAATTATTATTTAGCAAAATGAACACTCATTGGGACGTCCCCGTTTATGAAAAGAAAGTATCCCGATCAAAGGTCTTTTCTCCCGCTTTGGTCAAAACACATTCATCTCCGGATAATAGATATGGATATTCCTCATCGATCTTATAATTTTGGGGGAAAACCCAGAATAATGGTACATAGAGAATGGTTGTATATTAAAATCGTTATTCAGCTCGGTAACTTCCGACTGTCTCTGTCCAACGAGAAAACCCCTCACGGTTCTTCGCCAGATTATCACTATTATGCCAATGATACATCTTTGTTTTTGGAACCCCGTTTTCAATCGGTTATAAAAGTGCTATAATAATGTTAATGAGCTTTTTGTGTTTTTAGTCTGGATGACAATAATCTATAATAAAAGCCCTTTTTCAGTAAGTCGTTTTGGGAAAGGTGTACCATATCATACCCACCGAGTCTATCTCACAATATTTTTATCTCTTGGGACAAAAAAGCATTAAGAAACCCAAAAGCATGTTACGTATCCTTGAGGATAAAATGTTTATGAAATTCAAGAATATTCTTTCTAATT
>JBAXBF010000112.1:0-9011 GCA_037142095.1 Chloroflexota bacterium | reverse complement strand
AGGGGCACAGGGATTATGCCAACCAACCCCATCAACTGACGAAACCCTGTGCCCCATTCGTATCACGCCAAGCCGCAAAGACGCAAAGAAGAAGGTGATGAATCACCTTACTACGAAGGTGTTTCCATCTGTTTCGCACCTTGTGCGCTATCTGCGGTTCAGACTTCTTTGGGTTCGCAATGAAGAAGGCGATAAATCGCCTTACTACGAAGGTTTTCGCACCTTGTGCACGCAAAGACGCAAAGAAGAAGGCTCTTCCTTAGCGGCTTTGCGGCTTAGCGTGAGGAAAATTCTTACGTTATGACGGAAAGAAGAAGATAGCTCTGCAAAAAGTGGTGGCGCAATTTAAACTTTAGTGGTACTTAAGAAAGTGGCACTTGGGAAAGCGGCGCTTCAGAAAGCGGCATAAAAATGATCAATCCCCCGAAAAAGGTAGGGGGATTTTTCGCTTAAAGTAGGGTAAACCCTACTATCATTTAATGAAATCCTGGTTTATTCTATATAAGAGGACTTCACTATGCCAACCATTAGAAAAAATTCTCAAAAATGCAGCGTTTACTTGATTGACGATAACCCGACTTTTCTGCGGACAATCATCCATTATTTGAGTCGTGAGAAACGAATAACCATCGCCGGATCAGCCCTAAGTGCCGAAACTGCAATTTTGGAGGTTGGTGCATTAAATCCGGATGTGATTTTGCTGGATCTGGCAATGCCAGGTATGAACGGGCTCGAGGCGCTCCCTCATCTTCATGAGGTAGCTGGGCAGACAAAAATTATCATGCTGTCACTATTTGATTCTGAGAATGACAGACGGGCGGCTTTAACCGCAGGAGCGCATGATTTTATCTTCAAAGCGGAAATACTGACTGAATTGATGCCGGCGATCTGGAAAGCGGTTGACTGATGCTGAAACCAAAAAATAAACCGGCGAATAAAATCGCAAGCGCGTACGATAATGTGAGGAAGCTATGAACAAATACCAATAGCAGTGATTTTTAATAGAAAAAATGTGTTGTCTTACTATTCAACTAAAAATCAATTAATCGGAAAATGATATGGAGGTAGAAATGTTAAGTTGGTTTAATAATTTACGCATGGGAACGAAATTGATCGGCGCTTTTCTAGGATTGGTGCTTCTTGTAAGCATCATCCTGGGAGGGCTGGGTTATTACAACCTGAACAACGTCAATCAAATTATCCTGGAAATCACCGACCAGCGAGTGCCCTCGGTGAAAAATGCTACGGCGGTGGAGCGGTATGCACTCCGCACCATCCTGGATGAGAAGATGTATCTGTTGGCGGTCAACGATGTCAACAAAGATGTAGCCGTTTCTCAAAAGTCGGCGATGAGCAATATCGACGAGATTAACAAAGCCCTCGACGAGGTCGATAAAGTTGCCAAGGCTTATAATGATCAGGATTTGCTCAAAAAGTCGCAGGATGTGCGCACCGTTACCGCACAATACAAGACCCTCTATAACGAGAGCGCTGCCAGTACACAACAAAACAAAACTATGGCGCAGACGATGGGAGACACCGGTACCAAGGTTACTGACCTGGCGAAGGCATATTTTCTTGAAGTCTCAGGGAAGACCGACGAACAATCTCTGAAACAGGTACCGATTGTGGTGGATATCTGGGACACTGCCCTGCAAACCCGGATTAACCAGAACAAATATATGCTTTACCGTGACAAGCAATTTTATACTGCCCTGCAGGACGGGATCACGAAACTGGGGACGCGCTATGCTGATCTCAAGAATGTGACTACCGATGCTGCGGGTCTGCAGAAAATCGCTGATGCCACGACAGCTACGAACGATTATTATAAGGCAGCCCAGGATTGGGTGGCAAACGACGACAAATTACAGACCAACCTGGTGAAGATGGCTGATATCGGAACCCAGGTTCAGCAGAATGCCGTGGCGGCAGAAGATGCCGGTTGGACAGCGGCTGAAGCCAGCAAAGAGAAAGGTAACGGTATCGTCTCACAGGCAATCACGATCACGATTGCCTCGATGGTCATCGCCATCTTGCTGGGATTGGTACTTGGGATTGTGATTTCGCGCAGCATCACTGGCGCGCTGTCGGTTGTTGTCAATGCCGCCAAGGCGCTTTCAGTGGGTGATCTGCAGCGCAATTTGAGCGACAAAGTCAAGGATGTGGTTCGCCTGCGCAAAGATGAAATCGGCGACATCGGCAAGGCTTTTGACAGTTTGATCAACTATATGCAGGAGATGGGGGAGGTTGCCAACCGGGCTGCCAGCAATGACTTGACCGTGTCGATTACCGCCAAATCCGCACAGGATGAACTGGGAACTGCCTTTGTAAAGATGATCGCCAGCCTACGAAATTCTGTCAGCCAGGTGGCAGAAAGCGCCAAGAATGTAAGTATGGCTTCCATGCAATTGTCCAATGCAGCCAACCAGGCGGGGCAGGCAGTTACTCAGATTGCCACAACCATCCAACAGGTAGCCAAGGGCACCGCTCAACAGACCGAGGGCATTACCAGAACCGCTCATTCTGTCGAGGAGATGGCGCGGGCCATTGACGGCGTCGCCAAAGGGGCGCAGGAACAAGCCCAGGCGGTGGCTCAATCCTCTACCATCACGACCCAACTGAGCAAAGCCATCCAGCAGGTTGCCGGGAATGCCCAGGCAGTCTCGAGGGACTCGAATACCGCCGCTCAGGCAGCCCGCAGCGGGGCTGTAACGGTGGAAGATACGATCAAAGGCATGCAAAGCATCAAACAGAAAGTCGGCGTTTCCACCCAAAAGGTGCAGGAAATGGGGATCCGGTCAGAGGAGATCGGCACGATTGTGGTCGCCATCGAGGATATTGCCTCGCAGACCAATTTGTTGGCATTGAACGCTGCCATCGAAGCCGCCCGGGCTGGCGAACACGGCAAGGGCTTTTCGGTAGTCGCGGATGAGGTACGCAAGCTGGCAGAACGAGCATCCAGCGCCACCAAAGAAATTGGTGGTTTGATCAAAGGCATTCAGAAGACAGTCGCCGAAGCGGTCAAAGCGATGGAAGAAGGTGACCGCGAGGTGGAGTCGGGAGTGGTGTACGCCAACCAGGCGGGACAGGTCCTGAAAGATATCCTGGTTGCGGCAGAAGCGGTAAACCAGCAGGCAGAACAGGCTGCGGCAGCCTCGGAGCAGATGAGCGCATCGGCGGATGAACTGGTGAAGGCGGTTGATTCCGTATCGGCAGTGGTCGAAGAGAACACGGCTTCAACGGAAGAAATGGCGGCAGGATCCAGCGAAGTGACGCATGCGATCGAGAACGTCGCCAGCATCAGCGAAGAGAATAGCGCGGCGGCGGAAGAGGTATCTGCCTCAGCAGAAGAAATGAGCGCGCAGGTGGAAGAAGTAAGCGCTTCAGCCCAGTCTCTGGCAGAGATGGCTGAGACACTGCAGAAAGTGGTAGAGCAGTTCAAATTGTAAAGCGATCCATCCGAATAGGGGGTAGGATGCTTTAGTGGATAAGGATTTAAGAAAGGAGCATAAAAAAAATGGAACTACAATTGGTAATTTTCAAATTAGAAAACGAAAATTTTGGCATCGACATTGCCTCCGTCGATGGGATTATTAAAGTGCAGCCCATCACTGCGATCCCGCATGCCCCAAATTTTGTTGAGGGTATTCTCAATTTGCGCGGCACGATTGTTCCGGTGATTGACTTACATAAACGCTTTGGGTTTCCCCCAAAGACGCTCACCTCAAATACACGCATCATCAACGTCGTGGTAGGGCATACAAGAGTGGGAATGATGGTGGATGAAGTCTCAGAAGTATTGACGGTTTTGGAATCCAATATTGAGGCGGCACCTCCCATGGTCACGACGGTTCGCTCTTCTTTTATCACGGGCATTGCAAAATTGGATGACCGCCTGATTATCATGCTTGACATCGAACAAATTCTCTCCAAGGAAGAATCAGCTTTGATGGAAAATATTTCAGAGCAAGATGAGAGGCTCATTGCGGCAACCGTTTAGATCCAAAATCGAAGGATTTTAGATCTAAACTCATATCACGGTTGATGTTCTTGAACCAAGTTTTGATTATGCAATGGGAGAAATACCATGAAAGGGTTTAATAATATAAAAATAGCCACAAAGCTGATTGGCGGTTTTGGGAGTGTCGCCATCCTTCTGGTGGTAGTGGGTGTGCTGGGCTATCTCAATATGAAAAACATCAACGACGGTATGACCACTTTGTTTTTCGACCGCACGGTGCCGATTGGACAATTAGGGACAGTCAATATGAAAGAGTCCGATCTGCGCGGCGATTTGAACAGGATGATATCTTTTCCTGAAGAATTCAGTAAACTGGAGCAGAATCTTAATGCCAATATAAAGATTATGAATGACCAGATGGATCTTTATCGCGCCTCGCAATTAGATGCAGAAGAGAAAGTTCAGTTAGCGAAGTTCGACCAGGACTGGCCCGGTTTACAACAAGCCATTACCGAAATCATCGCCAAGGTCAAAGCGAACGACCTGAAAGCCGCCAAAGAATTGATGAAAGAGGGTTCAACCGAATCACTGTTGTACACCCAGGTGGAAACAGAACTGAATAAACTTTTAGAGATCAACGTGCGGGTTGCGGATGAAGTCAACAAAGCGGGAGATATTACCTTTGCCAATTCGACCCTGACCATTCTGGTCGTGAGCGTTGTGGCGGTGTTGATCGCTATCGTATTGGCGTTGCTCATCACCAACAGCATCAACCAGCCGTTGAAGATCATGTCCGGTGCGCTGCAAAACATGCAGAACGGTGATTTGAACCGGGATATGAGCCAAGACACGAAGGATGTTATCTCAGAGCGGGCAGATGAGATCGGCATAGCCGGAAAAGGTCTGAGGGCGACGGAATCTTACTTACTGGATATGGCGGCGATCGCCGACCAGATTGCCTCTGGTAACCTGACCGTGAACGTAACGCCCCACAGTGCGAAAGACGAACTGGGAACTGCCTTCGCTAAGATGATAACCAGCTTACGCACATCCGTAGGGCAGGTGGCAGAAAGCGCCAGGAATGTAAGTGCGGCTTCCATGCAATTGTCCAATGCAGCCAACCAGGCGGGGCAGGCAGTTACTCAGATTGCCACAACCATCCAACAGGTAGCCAAGGGCACCGCTCAACAGACCGAGGGCATTACCAGAACCGCTCATTCTGTCGAGGAGATGGCGCGGGCCATTGACGGCGTCGCCAAAGGGGCGCAGGAACAAGCCCAGGCGGTGGCTCAATCCTCTACCATCACGACCCAACTGAGCAAAGCCATCCAGCAGGTTGCCGGGAATGCCCAGGCAGTCTCGAGGGACTCGAATACCGCCGCTCAGGCAGCCCGCAGCGGGGCTGTAACGGTGGAAGATACGATCAAAGGCATGCAAAGCATCAAACAGAAAGTCGGCGTTTCCACCCAAAAGGTGCAGGAAATGGGGATCCGGTCAGAGGAGATCGGCACGATTGTGGTCGCCATCGAGGATATTGCCTCGCAGACCAATTTGTTGGCATTGAACGCTGCCATCGAAGCCGCCCGGGCTGGCGAACACGGCAAGGGCTTTTCGGTAGTCGCGGATGAGGTACGCAAGCTGGCAGAACGAGCATCCAGCGCCACCAAAGAAATTGGTGGTTTGATCAAAGGCATTCAGAAGACAGTCGCCGAAGCGGTCAAAGCGATGGAAGAAGGTGACCGCGAGGTGGAGTCGGGAGTGGTGTACGCCAACCAGGCGGGACAGGTCCTGAAAGATATCCTGGTTGCGGCAGAAGCGGTAAACCAGCAGGCAGAACAGGCTGCGGCAGCCTCGGAGCAGATGAGCGCATCGGCGGATGAACTGGTGAAGGCGGTTGATTCCGTATCGGCAGTGGTCGAAGAGAACACGGCTTCAACGGAAGAAATGGCGGCAGGATCCAGCGAAGTGACGCATGCGATCGAGAACGTCGCCAGCATCAGCGAAGAGAATAGCGCGGCGGCGGAAGAGGTTTCTGCCTCAGCAGAAGAAATGAGCGCGCAAGTGGAAGAAGTAAGTGCTTCAGCCCAGTCTCTGTCGGAGATGGCAGAGATGCTGCAGAAAGTGGTGGCGCAGTTTAAGCTGTGATAAACGATTAAACTTGTCACTAAAAATTAAACCTCCAGGTGTGAACCTGGAGGTTTATCTTTAATGATTAATCAAGCGGGGAAGGAATTACCAGCCGCGCTTGCCACCACCGCCGCCGCCGCCGCCACGACGATCACCGCCGCCGCCACCGCCGCTACTGCGACCACCACCAAAACCGCCGCCGCCGCCGCCACCACTGCGACCACCACCAAAACCACCGCGTGGGCGGTCGTTAGAGCGTTCTTCGCGCGGGCGGGCAGGATTTACTGCCAGACTGCGGTTTTTGAAATCCTTGCCGTTCAACTGATCAATAGCTTTTTGTGATTCGCCATTGTCAGGCATCTCGACGAAACCAAATCCACGTGACTGCCCGGTCATTTTGTCCTTGATTACTGTAACAGTCGTAACTTGTCCGAATGCTGCAAATAATTCTCGAATCTCTTCCTCGGAGGCGTCGAATGGTAGATTACCGACATAAATATTCATTGTTATACTTTCCTTTTTCTTGTGGTTGAAAACCAATTACCAATATTACCCATACAACACCGAGACCGAACACAGACAACAATCCAGGTCGTCTTCGAATGTGAATGTGGATACCTATATTATACCTCAAAAGTCTAAAAAAAGAAATACTAATATTTTATTAATATTTCATTAATTTGGGGCGGCTTCTTCCGGTAATTCCGTTCCGGGACCATATTCATACGCATCTGACCAGGGAAGATAATGCGTGAAGTATTGGTCTTCAAGATAGAGCTGTCCATTGCGAACCACTTTGCGCTTGACGGTTATATCTGCGCCTTCTACAGCCCAATCCACCTGTTTGATCTTCCCGGGTGGCAGTTCATTGTTTTCAATGTAGCGCGCCGGGGGCGGTTCAACCACCGCTGTCAGACCGCTGGTTTCCCAGTCTGCTTTGCGCCCATCAGAAGTGGAATAAAATTTCCAGGTCAGGGTGCGCGCACTGGGGTTGACGTAGGTTTCCATCAGCAACCAATAATTTGTATCATTCTTGAATTTGAAGTCCACCAATGGGACGAAGACGGTAGCATCCAGCCCAGCCAGATTGGTATCGGTATGGGCGCTCTGGTTATACTCATAATAAGAAACCCGGTAGGCATGTGGATAACGTTCGACAATCGGGAAACCGCCGAAGAAGGCGGTGCGGAACAGGGTTGTACTGACCTGGCAGACACCGCCCCCGACGCCCTTAATCGTGCGGTCGCCGAAGATGATGAGTGCTTCGGCGTAACCGTTGTCCAGGCTGACATCGCCCATCAAGGATGCCATGGAAAATATTTCTCCGGGGGAGACCAGCACGCCGTGAAAATTAGCGGCAGCGGTGGTGATGTTCTGGATGCGTCCGCCGTCTGAGCCGTAGAAGTAGGACGTATAAGAACTGACCAGCTCGGTGATGCCGAGGTCTTTGGCGGTGGCGTTGTCGGTATTGCGCGGGGTGAGGGTATCGAAGACGACCGGTACGGTATGCTCGCCGGCGCGTAGTTTTTCTTTAATCACCTGGATCGTTTTCTCAAGCTGCAAACTGCGTCCTGTAACCGCCGGTTGGATGACCTCTAACTGGCGGGTCTGATCATTAAAAATATAGCGCGCATCGCGCGGCGTGCGTGCCAATGGCTGGGCGGCATTCTGCAGCACCGGGCGCAGGCGGTCGATCTGGATGCCCACCTGATAATGATCTCCCTGGCTGTCCTTCGTTCGTTCGATGGTGAGCATCTGCGCCAGGTCGGTTTGTGAGTAGATCCAGGGTCCCGGATCGCCGGTGCGGGCATCCGGCACTGTGATGGTCAGGGGGGCGCTGATGATGCGCCGGGCTGTTTCGGCTTCCTTGCTCACATCTAATATGGCGGGCTTGGTATCATAAATCACCAGAGGGATCCACCCGGACTCTAAGTTATTAAACATTGGGCGGATTTTCTCGAGCGTTTTGGGAATATCCAGGGTGCGCCCGCTGCGCGCCGGGTGGATGACAACATCCGTTCCCTGCACTTTCAGAGAGGCTTCCTGTGCGGGATTGTCGATTTTGGTCGCGATCTGGTTTAGATAGGCGGACGCTGCCCCTTCATCATAAATAAAATAGATGGGAAAATTGACTCCGTAACGCCATGCCTGGAGCTGCTTTACGACGCGCTCGGTCGGTGTCCCGCTGCGTCCCCATGCCATGGCTTTGGCAACGGCGTCATGGGCATTTAAATAGACACCCAGTTCCCCCGGCTTGGCAGCCCAGTTTTTCTCGCCGTCCTTGAATCCAATCAATCCCTGGCTGGGATAGGTGATTTGCTGGGACAAACGCGCTGCCCCATCCTCAGCGGTCAAACCGGAGAGGTCAATCCTGGCGACCGATACACCGGGATAAATGTGCTGGCTGTAAGACATATCATAAGCGATGATTAAAGCCAGCAACAATCCCACAAAGAGACTCAGGCTGATTGCCAGCATCAAGGTGATCTGGATAAACCGCACCCAGAAATTTACTGGGGTTGAAGGTTGACGGGCTGCTTTTTTCTTGGGGGGTTGTTTTACCGGCTTCGCCATGCTGCGCGGCAGGATGGAATGTTCTTCATCCATCACGGCTGTTTTTCCTCACAGATCAGGGTGAGCAGATCTGGTTGGTTAACCATCTTCAAACGCAGACGGACATTCTCGAAGACGGTTTCTTCCGTGCGCTCCCCTTCTGGCTTACTCGCCATCTTGCCGATACTGGCATACAGCCATGCGCTGCCCTCTTTCCACTGTGGCAGAACCGTCTTGATCATGGTGCTGACATAAGTAAGGTTGCGGGCGAGGATCAGGCGTTTTTCTGGTGGGAGATGGACAACGATCATCGTGCGGGTGAGGTTTTCGGCTGGTCCGATCAAAGAAACCGCCGCACTCTGGTCGG
>JBAXBF010000111.1:0-9406 GCA_037142095.1 Chloroflexota bacterium | reverse complement strand
AATAATACCAAGCTGCATAACATTCTCTCCATTATCAATCTGTGATCTGTTCGCCAAAGGGAACAGGAATTATTCATCTATTATAGTATAATCGGGATTCCGCCTTATGGAAAGATAAGATAAGCGAAAAAAAGAATATATCTCTTCCATAGGTTGACTGTGTTCAAAATCGAATAGGATACTATCCACGATAAAAAGTGGCATTCCGAACAAAATATCCCAGCATAATGCAAAAATAGTGTCTTTTAGTAATAATTACCTTTGTGAAGAAAATGATATTCCTTTGCGTGTATGTGATCGGTTCACTTTTCCCTGGATTATTTAATTGAAGAATTATTTTTTCCATTGGGTTTGAGGATTGCTTCCCACCCTTGTTCAAAAGCAATTTTGAAATCGGAAAAAACTTCGGGATCAAATTTCTTGTTTGTGCATCGTTGTAAGATTGCCTAATGCAACCTTGTCTCCTTCTATAGTCGCAGTCACACCATGACATGGAATAGCATCAAAAACTTCAGGTTTACTCAGAGAAAAATTTGTGGCTTTGGCACCTTCAAAGATTGCCTCTGCTAGCTGATGCTCACTGACTGTATCAACCGAAGTGGCGAGTCTGAGCAGTTCATCTTGATTCGTTTCTGCCAGGCGATTTCGACCGGAATATCCAATTCTTGACCATTTTGAATCACACACGCATTTTTGGCTTGTAATCCCATTAATTTTTTGATCGCTTCTACTGAGCGGTGTTTGAGTGCTGCCCAGGCACTGCTAAAGAAGTCATTTCCAGACCAAAACAGCACCGGCAGATATTCGACTGTGGCTTCCTGTGTGGCTAGATTTACGGTGGCATTCAGCACACCGGGGATTGATTTCAGTTCATCCTCGATGAAGCCGACACAGGATGTCCGAGCAAAAAATTAAACATTTACCCCATGTGTTCACGGGTTGCAAACACTGTTTGAGGTTCGATTTCCATACCGCATACAGGGTTTCTGACCATAGATTTACCTCTTTTTGAAGGATATTCAAGAAATATATATTCATACTAATTCACCAATAGACTTAATCTGAATGAGTAAATCAGCCGGATTTTCCCTGAGCGAAGTCGCTTTTGTCGCAAGCCAGCGGGGATCACAAATGTAAATCCCATAGAATCAAAACAGCCCACGGTTTGAATGCAGAAGGCTGTTTCAAGAGGAGAGAAACGTTATGTAATGTCTTTCGACATATGCTGATATTGTTCTCTATCGATTTCACCTTTGGCATAGCGCTGCTCTAAAATCTGCCGTGCGGAGGGATCCCTATCTGCCGTTTTTTCACCAGAGGATCGGTCAGATTGGGAAATATTCCGCACCAACCACACAACTAGGAAAATCAGGATACCCCAAAAGAGAATCATTCCAATAAAGCCAAATCCCATCATCATACTTCACCTCCTAATGACCTAAATCGGACAAAATTTGTTGATACTGTTCCCGATTAATCTCGCCCTGCGCATAACGCGACTGGGCAATCTCTTGAGCTGTTTGATTTCTCATATTCTGAGGTTCACTACCAGTCGAACTGCTGCTTGTTCGCTTAACTGCCCAAACAACTAGGAAAACCAGGCTAATAATCGCACCAAAGGTAATAACTAGATTAAGAATCATCCCAATCCAACCAAAACCACCAATATTTCCACTACAGCCAAAAATCATATTACCTTCCTTTTTTACAGTTCAAGTCCTTTTTTTATTTCGTTATTTTCTATATAGTAAATATAATCCATTTTTAGAAGAGGGGTTAGCGCCATTTAGCTGAAGAACCTTTAGGCATTATTGCCTATATAACAAAAATCCGGGATTGCTATTAGCAAGATGCCCTGCTGTCTCTTCTCTTATAGAAAAGCCAAAATTTAAGGTATTTAAATAAATTAGGAGAAATTCTGCCTAAAAAGATGGTTAATTAGTTAATGAGGTGACAAGGTGATCGTGACTTTTGTACCTTGCTTCGGCGCTGAGGAGATTTCCAGGTGTGCGCCTATGATTTCGGCGCGTTCCTGCAAGCCAAGTAATCCAAAATGATGTTGACTGGAAAATTCTAACGGATTGGAAGGAACAACGAAACCGCTGCCATTGTCCCGAATGATGATACTCAGATCCTCTGGCGTGAAGTTCAATTCTACCCACGCCTGGCTGGCATGAGCATGGCGGACGACGTTGCTTAAGGATTCCTGCACCATCCGGTAAAGACCCATCTCTTTCTCTGCGTCTAAACGCCGCTCCACTCCTTTTATCTGGAATGATACTGGAATATTTGCGAGCTGGCGGATTTCATGCGTCAACATGTCAAGTGCTGTTACTAACCCCAGGTCCTCCAAGTATATTGGTCGCAATCCTGCAATCATCCGGCGCAAGTTGACGATCATTTGTTGAACAAGCCCTTGAAGTTCTGCAAGCTTTTTTTCGGTAAGTTCGTTATTATTCATAACAGCAAATTGGATCCGTTGGTTCAGGGCAATCAAGGATTGGATGGTATCGTCGTGTAATTCACGGGCAAGGTTGCGCCGTTCATTTTCAATGCCGCCTGTGATTGACCCAATATAATTGTGGAGGCTTTGCTGGGCTTCTTTAAGTTTATCTGCCATGTCAATCAACTCAGCCTGAAGGTTGCGAATTTCAGAAATACCTCCTACTGGCTTGCGAACCGCTTCGAAATTACCTTTCGCCAGACTTGCTGCCTGTTTCTCCAATTCCTGCAGTGGTTGGACGATTCGACTCGCCCCAAACCATAAGGCGACCAAGGCTAGTAAAAATACCGGCACGATTACCAATGGGGCAGCCTGAGTAGCACGCAAATAAGGACTGGCAACATCCTCCCAGGATTCTTCGATCATCAAGTCCCAGCCTACTGGAGCAATAGGACTGAAAGCGACAACATGTTCACCTTCACTCATTTGAAAATAGTTGATTCCACTTTCTCCATTCAGGGCTTCCGCAATCCCTGGATGATTTACATATTGACCCTCTTGCTCCAACTTTCCGCTTTGGAAAAGAATTTCAAAATCCTTTTTGTTTTTCCCTGGGCTGATAACCAATGAAGTAATCTGTGCGGCACTAATCAGAGTCCTCAAGGCATTCTGAATCATGACCTCCGGGGAAAATGCGCCAATCAAGAAATTTCCATTCAGAGTGGGGGTGCCAACTAAAACCCATTTATGACTTTTCCCCTCTCTATCAATTGGAAGAGAAAAAATCGGGTGAAGTGTATCTTTTTGAAGAAGATTGGAAAGAACATCTTTCGGGATGTTAGAACGTTCGCTCCAGAATGGCGCTGAGGGGGTGGACATAATCAGGTTACCATCTGGATTAATGAGCGCCAATCCACCATTAAAAAGGGTTGATATCTCTTGTGATTTTGCAAACACAACTTCTCCATCATTTTTGTCATCCACGCTGTCGGCTAAAATTTGGATTGTATTTGCCCGGTGAGATAATTCTTGTTCCAGGCTGAAAGCGGCTGCACGAGCGGCCATTAAGTCTCGATCACCCACCAGCGAACGCATGGCATCGTGATGCAGCATCTGACTGCCAAAGGAAACCACTAAGAGTAGAGCCGTGAGCGGTAGAACGGTTATTAGAAAGAATTGCAGCGTAAATCCCCGCCATCGAATTAGATTATAGGAAAAATGGATTTTACCAGACAAGAGTCCCCTTTTCCCTACACCAAATCAGCGATATCCGAAGAGATCAACCCTAAAGATACCGCACGCATAACCGCTTCAGTGCGACTTTCCGCCTGTAATTTGCCAAAGATATTTGCTAAGTGGTTTTGTACCGTGCGGTCGCTGATGCTCAATTGCGCGCCGATAGCTTTGTTTGTAAAGCCTTTGCCCGTCAAAGTAAGAACTTGAAGTTCGCGGTCGGTCAACGGTTCGACTAATGACGTTTCTTCCTTGCCAGCCATCCTGGTAATTAACTTTTGTGCCAGCGTTGTATCTATTACGGATTTTCCATGATAAACATCCCGCACCCCTTGCACAATTTCTTGAGGTTCGGCTGTCTTCAAGACGTAACCATTCGCACCAGCTTGCAAAACTGCCTTGACATACGGCTCATCATCATAAGCTGTTAAAACGAGAATACCGATGGAAAGACCTTGAGAGCGTATCCAGCGAGTGACATCAATCCCACTCATGCCGGGCATTTGAATATCCAAGACAGCTACATCGGGTTTATGCTCCGCAATCAGAGCACAAGCATCCAGTCCATTTCCCGCTTCAGCGATGACCTGGATATCGGTATCCTGTTCTAAAAACTGGCGAATTCCGGCCCGAACAACGACATGATCATCAGCGAGCAAAATTCGGATTTTGGTAGATTCAGAATTGTTTGGCATAGGGGTATTATATAACCATTCTGTCATTTTGAGGGATAACTGGTAACGGAATTATGTGAGGAGTTATTCCCCGTGGTAAATTGCCATACAAAATTATATAGATAGCTTATTAACCCATCCATTTGTTCTTCCGTGAAAATCGGTCCCCAATAGGGCATTCCCGTACCCATGCCACCACGAATCATTTTTCCTTCGAGAAGAGCCGGACTGGCTCCAAGAAGATTCTTGGAATTAGTAAAATCGGGCGGATGAACCCGATTATGGACCATGGACTGAGTATCCATTTCTGGTAACCCGCGTACCACCACTCCATCTCCTTTACCATTTTCACCATGACAGGCTGCGCAATTTGCTGCATAAAGCCTCGATGCCTGAGACAATGTTTCAGACGAAGTGCGGTTTTGACAGATAAACGCAACCAAATCCCATATCTCTTCATCTTTTAACTTGCTTAACTTTGACTCTTTTCGTAACCGTAGCCAGAGTTGCGCTGGACTGCTGGTTTGATAAGTGTTGAGTTCTGTTGCATACAGAGGAAGAGATCCAGCAAGTTGTGCGCCGCGCCCAGCGGAAGGAGACGAATCCGGCGTTATCAAAGCCGGGTGTGAAGCATCAATGTCTATACCGAGTTGCAAATAGAGAGGAAGTGGTTCAGGATCTAGGTTTTGCCCGCGTCCGATTACTTCGATCGTACCGCGCATACGCCAGTGATTAGGGCTACACCAGTGAGTACAATAATAAGTGTAAGTTCCTGGTTTGTCGAATACAAGAGTCGTGTCCACAATCTTTCCAGGAATAATTTCTAAAGCAGGCTGGTCTGATTTCCCGATAGCAAAACCATGCACGACATCATCCGATATCAAGCGAAGATGAATAGGCTCCCCCACAGAAGCCTGAATATGATCCATACTCCAGCCACCGTTCTCTGGAATCCGAGCATGCAGTTCAATGGTAGTTGAGGAAGGCGTCGCGAAAAATACACGTCCCGCCACTGGGATGGTAATACCTGCGAATATGAATATAAATAGGATGATGCGAGCTAGTATTTCAGTTTTCATGCTTTTATCCAATGAGTAACCACAACATACTAAGCGTAAACAAGAAGCAAAATCCAATCATGGGGATGGCTTGTTTAATAGGTTGGCTGGACTCGGATGCACGCCACACGGACAGGAACGACCAGAAAAGTCCTACCAACAGTATAATCACTTGTATGAATGCTGTAAATGGGGTGGATTCGCCTACCCAGGCAAGATGAGCACTGCCAAACAGATTCCATCCTAAGCCCAAAGGATCAGAGAGAACCGGCAAGACATAAGAGAACTTTACAAAGGCAAATGAGACGGTAAAGGCGATCCATGCCATCAGTCCCAACGGGATGAGAGCCTGCCCCTGGTTCGACAAAGCCTGTTTAAGAGAGGATCTCTCCCCTGAGAGACGTACACCAATCCAAACCGCGAATATATATAGCCCTGGAAGAATTCCTAAAGAGACTAACAGAAAGGCAGCCACAAAAATCCACCAGGGTATACTACCGACTGCAAAAGCAGCAGACTTCAAATCACCCCATGATCCCAAGAAAATTGCTGAATCAATCAGGACGCTGCTCAACATCACCAGACCCAGAAAGACTTCATCGAGGCGAAATTGATTCTTGGATTTTAAATCTTCACCAAATGGACGTAAATTGACCGCGATGTTATCCTTTGAACAAACCCGTAAACACTCCATACATAACCCACAATCCGTGTTTGTTTTTAAAGTGAGTGGGTACACTCCCCAGGGACAATTTATATAACAGGACTTTTCCGTATGTTCAGCGCAAACGGCTGGATCCTTGACTCTCAACTCTAGTGGTGCCGTCTGAGCATATAAACCTATGAATCCCCCAATGGGACAAAGGTAATTACAAAATGAGCGTCTCTCAAAGATCAGACTGAGCACTAGTGCCAACAGAACTACAAACAGTAATACGAACGCCGTGAGGCGTGCTGAAGTTAATGTTACTGCGCTGAACAAACCGATGATGATGAATCCCCATGCCTGAAGCCAGTTTCCACGGAAGAATCTGGGCCAGCGTTTTCCCATTCCCCACCCTTTACCTGCGCGGGTGATCAGACCTCCTCTTTGAAGCCATTCGCCAGACATAGGAATGGGGCAGATGCTGCACCAGGATCGTCCTCCGAAAGGAATGAAGAAAAGTTTTAATGCCGTCCACCAAGCAATCCAAACAAATATGACGGCGAAATTGTAACTGCCAACCAAAGGTCCCATTAAACCTGCCAGAATAGTGAAAATCACTCCGGAAAATGTAACCGCTCGAACAAGAAACTGTGGCCAACGATTGCGAAGCAATGTCTGTACCCATGGAATACGAGAGATTTCGAGACGGATCATTTCCTGAAACTCCAGAAGCCAAACCCAATGATTAAGATACTTCCCGCAATTGCCCGCCAAAGCAATGTATTCTGTCCAACTTGAAATTTACCTAGAATAAATGGATGCAGATTTCCGCAGGTAACAGAGCAACGGAAGCGGAAAATGCCGGGTTGGTTGGCAACAAAGGTTACCTTCGCAGGTTGGCCTGGTTCGGCGCTCAAACTAATCCCGTAGTTATCTAATGAAAGACCGTGGACAACATCCGTAGATATCAATTCAAGGGTAACTCGATCTCCGGGATTGACGTAAATCTCGGATGGGGAAAATTCGAAGTTACTTGCCTCAATGCGAAAGATGCGCGCTGAAGGTGCCGGTGAGAGAAAAGGAAATGGCAGAAAGACGATGAGCAACGCGACAACAAGGGCAACAACAAACCCTTGCCATCGTTTGAATGGTTGAAATTCTGGTTTAACACTTGTTAGAGGAGTTAGACTTTCCATACTATTTCTACTGTAAGGCAGGCATGTTGGATGGTCCGTATTTTGAATATATTTGATCGATCGACGTACGGATTTCGTTGATTGGTTTCCCTTCCCTGGTCATACGCATCGCGTCGCGTGCAATTTCCACACACATCGAACAGCCTAAAGCATGGTTGTCGTATACGATTCCATTCGGTGAGCTGGCATCTTTTACAAAACAGGAATAGTTCGATGTATGTCCAGTTGCCTTACATCCGCAGTAACAGGGTACAGATTTCAATACATCTGGATTGGCAACCGCGAAACGGTATCCTTCTTGAACGGAAACAGGGGCTGCTTGTACCTCGGCTGGCATTTGGGAGAGAGATGCCATAGCAACGTTTTGGCCCGACGAAGTGCTGCCAGGGCTGCAGGCAGCCAGTAACACTGAAATCGAAAGCGAGATTATAGTGAGAAAAGACAAGCGGCATTTGGATAGAAAAGATGGGAACATATATACCTCATTTCGTCATGTAGATTTTGTTTTATTATGCGTTAAATATAAAGGAGACATCTGAAATGGTAGAGAGTGAAATGGCTTGTGTTGTATAGGCAAAATCACCTACTCACGCCTGTTTCTCATATGATTGAATTATCGGTAGGTTTCCCACCGATATTATTCATACGCTGCCCAAAATATATTCCCATATCCATACCGCTCATTTACCCGATACCAAACCGGCCCCTGTTCGTCCGTCTTGACTTGATCGATCCATAAGACCTGTTTGTAATAATGACTCGGGGAGGTCGTATTCTTCAACCAATATGAGCGACTGGCGAGTTTATCAGAACCAAGCCAACGAATGGCATGGTTACCTCAGCCCCCATTCCAGTTCCTAAACTTGTTTCCGGTAATTTTGCAACGGGTGTACTGGGTTGGTTTTTCACTGGCTGGAGATAAGGTATCCAAATATATCCTCGGGGAGTCTCCATCCAACGTTGGTTAACCCGCAACGGTTGGCGTCCAACGACTTCGCTGATCCAGGAAACAACAGAATCCTCATAAACCTATGCAACTGTTTCACTGTCCGCATTTGGTCTGGATTTCGCCTCGACCATGCCGTCATTTACCCTTCCCAATTTTTCCGTTTGTGGAAACTGTACATGCTAATTAAAACGATGTGATGGTCGAACCGCAGGGAGGCCAAAACTGATCACAGCCAAATATAAAAACTGGCGTCGAGAGATAACTATAATACAAACCAATACCTTCGCCAAAAACAGTTATGAGAAATAGGGCTTTTCAAGTATAACGGATGAACATTTTGGATTACTCGAGTGCTTTCATGGTCAGGCAAGTGAACCTGCACCTTACCCCTTTTTTTCTTTATTTCGTAAGGTTTCCCTCCTCCATTTTTCTATATTGAGAATTGTTGCTCCCAACGCAAAGACTACCTAAAGCGTATTCTCTTATGATAGAATGATAACAAGCAAATAAAGGCATACCAGGCAAGTCTGCGCTATCCGCTGATCGATGAAGGACGCTTGAGGGATCAGAGTTACAGCAAGAGCGCAACCTGGACGATAGACCGCTTATGGTTGAGTGAGAGCCGCTTTCGAGCCTTGCTGGAGAGCGATATTCATCTGGTGCATCCCGACGGCAGCCGAGAAACCACGCTCCCCTTCCCGCAGAAGATCAGCGAGCTGCTCAGCCTGGATTAGGCGGTTTGGGTGCCGCAGCAGGCGCGGGCAGGTGATGACGAACGGTGGACGCAGCCTGGCAGAATAAGCATGCCGACCTGTTGTGGCATATTGTTATCATTTTCATTTTTCCTTGATCTGAAAATCTAAAATATGCTACAATGATTAATATCGGTAAAGCGCTGATGACACGTACCTGGCAAGAGGAATAACATGCGAATACAATCCTTGTTCATCTTAGCAAGTTTGTTAATTGTTCTTTCTGCTTGCACAGGACCGACCGCCGCGCCACCTACAGCGGAATCCTTTTCTTCTTCTCCAACAACTACGCCAACGACAGAAACAGAAGAAACAACAACGCCTGTGGATATTGTTTCTACACGCACACCGGTCATAGAAGCAAGTACGACTCCCGTACCGACTGAAACCGTGACTCCTACTGCCAGCCAAACACCGACGCCGGAAGCGACCGCTACTCTGATCTACACTCCTAC
>JBAXBF010000110.1:0-9430 GCA_037142095.1 Chloroflexota bacterium | reverse complement strand
ATTACGACTTTTTTTTCTTCCAAGAGAACGCGCACGTATACCGAAAAACAAAGAAAAACAAAGAAGGAAAAAACGCTGTCAGTTAAGTTAAGCCAGGAAAAGGTCAACAAATAGGGATAAAAAGCAACGAAGAGAACGGATAATAAGGCTGCCAGCGCACTTCCTAAGTAACGCACTGTAAAATAAACAAGCAAAATAAGGAGTAAATATGCCGCAGACGAAACCAACATACCCGATAATTCGATATCTCCAATAAAGATATTAAACAGGTATGTCAAGAACCCATATCCTGGTTCGACTAGCCAGGGAATCCCTACTACATTAGTATAGCCATTTCCTTGAAACCAGTTGAAAACCACTGATGTATATTGGATGCCATCGCCGGTAATATTGGGATTACGTAAGACCAGAGAAAAATTCATCCACCCTGCCACCATTATAAGGATTAGCAACAAAACCATTTCTATCTGAAAACTTCTTTGGCGCCAGATGGGGTTTGATATTATCATTTGGACAATTTCTCCACAGAAAATATTAGCAGAAAATCATCATTACGAATTACAAGGTTTGTCCATTTATTCCAAAAAGGGGACTTCATTGCATAGGTTTGCGTTGAAGTCCCCTTGATTATAACCGAATTTCAGGAACGGTTACTTGCGCAACAATATCCGGATTGCTTCCAGTTGACCAGCACTGCCAAGTTTTTCATTCTTTGCAGCAATGAATATGGCATATTCTGTCATAAAAACCTTACCTGGATCACGGAGATCAAATTTTTCGGGGAAATCGCGGAAGAATTCACGGTGGACACGCGTCCAGACAAGGCGTCCATCGGTATCGATATTTATTTTTGTAACGCCCAATTGAGCTGCACGTCTGAACTGCTCGGCATCCACACCTTTGGCACCTTTCAACTTACCGCCAGCATTATTAATCCGTTCAACTTCTTCCTGGGGGACTGAGCTGGAACCATGCATGACCAAGGGAAAACCCGGCAGATTTTTCTGCAACGCTTCCAATACCTCAAAATGCAAACCCTGACTCCCGGAGAACTTGAAAGCACCGTGGCTGGTACCGATGGCACAAGCCAATGAGTCGCAGCCGGAACGCTCAACAAATTCTTTTGCTTGATCGGGATCGGTTAGTTTGGCATCAGCTTCGCTGACCTTGACATGTTCTTCTACACCGCCCAACTGACCCAATTCTGCTTCGACAACAATTCCCTTGGCGTGAGCAGCATTGACCACTCGGCGAGTAATCTCGATATTTTTATCGAAAGATTCGTGGCTGGCATCGATCATCACAGAACTATAAAAACCACTATCGATGCAGTCATAGCACGTTTGCTCATCACCATGATCCAGATGGACAGCAAAAATTGCATCCGGGAATACCTGGTCAGCCGCCCGAATGAGTCCTTCCAGCATCAACTTATGGGTAAAAGAACGGGCACCTTTGCTGATCTGGATAATGAAGGGGGCTTTGCTGTCAATATTGCCGCGGAACAATCCCATGGTCTGTTCCAGATTATTGATATTATAAGCACCAATGGCATATTTACCATAAGCGGCTTCAAACAATTTTTTGGTTGTAACGATCATTTTAAACTCCTTATATTAATAATTTCTCAGAGGTCTTCCATCATATAAAACATAAAATTATAAAACAATTTGTCTAGAACAATGATGGTAAACGTTCTTATTTTAACACAATTTTCCAGCCATATCCATCGAGCTTGGTTCCATTTCGAAAGGGCAGAATAAGTTACTTACCAACAAGAAAGACACAATGGGTTGGATTATGTTCTTCCAAGTCAATACATTCGACCAATTCCACGGAATGACCTGTTAAAACCTTTAACAACATAGTATCCATATGACACAGACAATTACAGTCAGCTAAAATGGCTGAATAGGGACAATGAGAAAAAATCATGCGGGGGGCATCAGAGCGAGCTTCCCAACGGGCTTGATAATACATTTCGTTTAATCGCTTGACTGCCTGAACCAGTGACCGTGTCAGGTTTCCAGCGAAAGGCTTACAACTTCCCGCAAGGTGCTCTGCAACGCTCCATAGGATATCCTCACGTACTTCATCTGGCAAACTTTGGCACAATGCTTTCAACAATAGCGTAAGATTGTTAAGTTGTAATTCACGCACTAATGAATAAACGAGCATCGGGCGTCCACGCCCTTCCAATCCACGCCTACCAATAGCTTCCACCACACCTTCCTTGACCAATAAGCCGATGTGATGGCGCACATCCGCGCGCGTTACTTGAGAGCTACGGCTCAATTCCTGAACAGTCGCGGTGGCATGACCTTGCAAGTAATCCAGAATAATTTGGCGGGTTGTTTTCAAAGAAACACCAACTTTCTCAAAAGAGTTTACCCTGATTATATCCAAGATTCTTTCTTCTTCATATCATATTTTTTGATATAATACTGACTCTATGGATTCTGATACGCGTATTATCTCAATTAAAATCGAATATTGCCAGGTTTGAAAATTAGGTGGTCTGGCCGTGAGCCTGGCAGAAAATTTGTTGAAAGATTTTGAAAACCACATTGAAAATATTTGCCTCATCCCATCGGACGGCGGACGATTTGAGGTAACGGTGAACAACAATCTTATTTTCTCTAAATTAAAGAGTCACCAGCGGGCAGAAATTGCAGAAATCAATGCACTCATCCGGGAGTTCATCTATCATTAAGGAGTTTTATTCTATGTCATCCAAACCAACCGTATTATCGGGTATCCAATCTTCAGGAAGTTTACATCTTGGGAATTATTTGGGAGCGATCAAACACTGGGTAGCAGACCAGGACAAATTCAATAATTTTTATATGATCGCTGATTATCACTCCATCACAGTAATGCCTGACCCGGACACTTTACGGGAACGAAAAAAAGAACTCATTGGTATGTTGTTGGCTTGTGGATTGGACCCTAATAAGTCAGTTCTTTTCTGCCAATCTAATGTCCCTGAACATATGGAGTTATCCTGGATACTAACTTGTGCCTGCCCGATCGGCTGGTTGGAGCGTATGACTCAATTTAAGGACAAATCCAAAAAGATAGGTGATTCAGACAGTGTCAGCGCAGGTTTGTTAATGTATCCTATCCTTCAGGCAGCAGATATTTTAATCTACAATGCCAACTATGTTCCCATCGGAGAAGATCAGCGCCAGCACGTTGAATTGACGCGCGATGTCGCTCAGCGTTTTAACTTCCGCTACGGCGAAACACTTACCATCCCCGAGGCGCTCATCCGTAAGACAGGGGCGCGTATCATGTCTTTATCCAATCCTGATCGTAAAATGAGCAAGAGTGACGAAGATACGATGAGTTGTCTGGGCTTATTGGATAAACCTGATGAACTGCGGCTAAAAGTGAAACGCGCTACCACCGATTCACTGCGTGAGATCGTTTTTGATCCGGAAAGAGCGGGATTGTATAATCTATTGACTATCTATCGCGAACTATCCGGTCAAACCGAAGAAGAGATTGAAACGCACTTCACAGGGAAAGGCTATAAGCATCTTAAAGAAGAATTAGGTGATCTTGTCGTAAATATATTTACCCCAATCCAAGAACGTTATGCTGAAATTACCGCCGACCCTAAAACGATCCCAAACGTACTTGCACAAGGGGCAGAGAAAGCTCGCGTCGTTGCTTCCAAGACAGTAAAAGACTGCCGAAATGCAATAGGCATCGACTAAGTATGCGCGCCCTGCTCCAACGAGTAACACGCGCATCCGTAACTGTCGAAGGGAAGCGTGTAGCGGAAATTGGGCATGGAGTGGTCATCCTGCTGGGTATCGGTCACGGGGACACAGAAGAACAAGCGCAATACCTGGCGGAAAAAGCTGCGAACCTGCGCATCTTTGAAGATCAGGCGGGAAAGATGAACCAATCCATTTTGGAGACAGGCGGTGAAGGCATTGTAGTCTCGCAATTCACACTTTATGCCGACACACGCAAGGGTCGCCGTCCGGCTTTTACCGATGCCGCATTACCCGAATCGGCAACACTTCTCGTAGATCGCTTTGTTGAAATTTTACGCCGGCAAGGTGTACCCACCCAATGCGGGATATTTGGTGCCTATATGCAGGTAGAAATCATTAATGATGGTCCGGTAACTATCTGGCTTGAACGTTGATCGATGGTTGCCGAGAACTTCAGCCAAGTGAAAAGAAGTTCAGGTTGCAACTTGCAAATCTATTTTCGCCCGTCAAAATCTCAAACGATGAAGATGTGTGTTAAAATTAAGAAGACAATTGTATTATTTCATCGAATCCGTATATAATTTGTATTACATTAACTTGAACCTTTAGCAGGAGAAAAAAATGAAGAAGATAAACCTACTGTTATGCTTTATGATTGCATTTTCGCAATTCGGTTTAATGGGTTTCACCAATCGCAGCAATCCTGGTACAGAACCAATCAAAAGCCAGGCTGGCTACTACGAAATCGAACCGATAGCCTTTAGTTTTCAAAACCAGGGACCAAAACTGGAATTCACATCATCGAAAGCGCGCATCTTTTACTCCTTCCACCCTGCTGATAAAATGCCAACCAGAAAACCGCTCTTTGTTTTCATCAACGGCGGACCAGGCTGTCCAACAAGCGATTACTTCCTGGCTTATAACACTTCTCCATTTACGATGGATAAAAACCGCACTAAAGGAAAGGCTATCATGGAAAACCCATTAAGCTGGACTCAAATGGGAAATCTACTTTATATCGACGCTCCCAACGCTGGATTTTCTTATAGTCTGTCAGATGATCCATCCAACCCAACGCAGAGACAAGATGCGTTTGATGCCCAAAACTTTAATCCCTTCATTGACGCAGCCCAGGTAAGCCGTGTCGTCCTGCGTTTTCTTTCTGATCACCCCGGGATTGAGAAAAATCCAGTTATCATCGTTGGAGAGAGTTATGCCGGCACGCGTGTATCCTCAATGCTGAATTTTCTTCTTTACTATCCCAGTTATGGCGATGGGAGTAGAATTTATCAGGATAAGACTCTAAGCGCCGAAATCCAGAAGCATTTCGACAAGGTCTTTCCTGAAAATTCCGGGAAGCCGTTTTCTCCAGCCATGGTCGCCCGCCAATTTGGTCGGCAGATATTGATTGAGCCTGAACTCACCGGTAAATATGCTACTGAAATTACAGGTGTCATGCTTGAACAGAAGGATTCCCCGATTTATAAAATCGCCGCTGAGGTGAAGAAAAAATATGTTACCTGCGCTGAAGGTGCACCCGGTTTAGAAGGAATGCCATGCAATCCGACCCTAAATGCGATCGTTTTTCTCGCCCTCAATGGCAGGGATCCATACGCTATGTCCAAACCGATTGCCTGGGCACATTCCATTGACGAATTCATTGGGGCTAATTTAAACCATGCCCCGATCCTCTCCCAGCTTCTCGGACAGGATGTCAGTACAATCCCGTATTTTTCCGCCAAAGAGCGTGAGAAAGCTTTCCGCTATCAAACCAATCGAGCAGAGGATTTAAAATTTGATCCCACAGATGCCGTGCCACCCGATAATCCCCCAACGATTAACAGCGACAACGTTCCAATGCCAAAAGGTGGAGCAGCCTGGATGTGGTGTGCAAATCTAGTGAAAAATAACATTCAGACTCCTGCCAATATCAGCTCAAAAGCAGGCGCGCAGGATGATACCCTCGCCAAAGTTCTCGGGCCGCTCAAAGAATGGGATGATTATTTCGTTGACTGTAGTCACTCAATCTATTATGCTTACTTCTTTAATAAAGCTACCAAAGCGGGCTATCAAATAAACCCTGAGTCACCCATCTTCGGTGAAATGTTCCTGCAAAATCTGCCCTTCGTCGAAACCTTCCTGACAGAAGCCGCCCAGGACGTTATGATCTATGCCCCATCGGTACCACCTTCCTTCAAAAAATATACGGATATCGTGGCTGATGTTCAGGTCACTCACGGAAACACAAAGCAACGCGATGGTTTCGTCACGATAACCTACAAACCCGACTCGATCAAAGGAATCTCTACACCGCAGAATCGAACCATCTTTTTCCCTTACTATGGCGAGAGTGGTCATTCGGTCAGTCTTTTCCAACCTGAAGAATTATTTACGGATGTAAAAGAATGGCTTTCCTGGGCAAACGAATAAGACAACTAATCTCAAACATCTGAAAGAACAGGTAATAACAATAAGGGCTGCCCTTTCAGATTGGGCAGCCCTTAATTTCTGGCATTAGACTTGCAACGAAAGAATTGGGTATGTATCGATATTGAATAAAATCGGCATCAACTTGGATGATATAGGCAGGCAAATTTTATGGAAGCCTTTTACCAACAATTATCTGTTCTTCTAACAACCGCACCAGGGAATCTCACGTACCATATCGTGATTCTCTTCTCCCTTGTTTGGACTTTTCAAACAACCCTCAGCCTGTGGCTTAACGAGCGATCTGACCGTCTTCAGCGGATGATGATAGGTTTCTGTCTCCTGCTTGCCTTACGCATTATTCTTTTCACAGCCGCATTTCTAGGTTATACCACTCCTGAAGCCTTCTTACCCCCATCCGAGCGCGCCGTAACCACCATCAGTTTGATCATTATCACCTGGTTGTGGGCTTTCCCTGATGGAGGTCGGGCAGCGAACATAGTTACGGTACTTATTAGCATCTTTTTTGTGATCTTCCTTGCCATCAGTATTTCAGTCTGGTATGATAGCATTAAAAATTGGTCTTTTAATGCATCCCTATTAAACACGACATGGGAAGCCTCAGCAGCTTTCGTGGCATTTGCCGGATGTATTCTGCTAATCATCCGCCGCCCGGAACATTGGGGAGCCGGTTTTGGCATGCTGGGTCTGAATCTGATTGGGCATATTGTGACGATTCTTTATCCCGTTACCGGCGGAGATTACTCTGGCGTTGTACGGCTAGTCCAAATGGCATCTTATCCAATTTTATTCACTCTGACCCAACGAATGCCTGCACCCCGGCGCAGGATGATGCCAGCTTCAATTGATGCTGAGACCGAACAAACAACAACCGTAACAGAAGCAGAGACACATTTCCCACCCTCATTCTTTCAGGATTTATCAACACTGGAAGACGCCTTCCATAATGAAGAATGGAATAATGTCGCTCGTTTTATCTGCCAGACAATGCAAGCTGGACATGGCTTAATTATCTCTTCACCCAATGAAGAAGGAGAATTGTCCATCCTAGGCGAGTATCCTGTAGATGCAGATAAAGAACGCAGTGATAAACTAAATATTAAACTAAAACAGATCCCTCTCTTATCCAATGCATTACTACGCGGGCGCGGCTTGATTTTGCCAGCAGAAAATAATTCACAAGATTTAACGAACTTAAAACCATTACTGAACTCGACAGAAGACGGCAACCTGTTAGCAGCACCCATATCCACTACCGAACAAAATATGGAATGGGGCATTATTCTTTACCGCGCCGAAAAGGGTTGGTCAGGTGAAGAGCTTGCTCAATTGACCTCATTGGGACATATTCTTGAACAAATTCAAACGCGTTCAGGTCAACCTCTTATTTCAAAAAATGAAGTTAGTGATTTTTCTGTATCTTCTACCGCAGATCTGGACTTATCACAACTGGATAAGGAACTTCGTTCTGTTCTGATCGAGACTCAAACGAAGAATAAGGAATTAACAGAAGCTTTGAGAGTTGTCAGTGAAGAAGCCGCCAAAGTTCCCGCTCTGATAAAAAGGGAAAAAGAATTACAGACCATTTTATCGAAAGCCCAAATACAAATTAAAGAAAGTAAGACGGCGCTGGAAAAAGCATCCCAAGAAGCCCAAAAAATTCCCACTTTGATCGCCCATGAGAAAGAATTAGGCGATATGATAACAAGTCTCCAATCGCAAATAGAAGGGTTAAGAGAGGAACTGCTCAAAACCCAACATGAGGCTGATAAAGTTCAGGTTTTGGAACAAAATGGACGAGAATTGCAGGCTTCAGTCATTGAAGCCAAAGCACAGACGGAACGAATGAGCAAAATGATTACCGCTCTGGAACAAGCAAAACAGAAGGCTATCATCCAAATCGAAGAACTGCAACAAGAAAAAAACAACCAGGCACAATCCCTGCTTCAACAAATAGGCGAAAAAGATGAACATATCCTATTACTACAATCAAACCTGGAACAACTTGAGATCGATCATAAAAACAAATTGAATGAATTGGAGATTACGTTCTCTGAACAGGTGAAACTTCGCGATAAAGAGAGACTCTCACAATTAGAACATGTTGAAAAAGAGAATAACATCCAGATAGAAAACCTAGAAAAAGAAAAGAATTCCCAGATAAAGAACCTGGAAAAAGAAAAGAACTCCCAGATTGAGAACCTGGAAAAAGAAAAGGCACTACAAATCGATCGACTTCAAAAACAACTTCATTCCACGTTCTCGAAAGCAAAAGAACAAGATGAACGCAAGTCACAGGAAATTAAACGACTGGAGAAAGAGCTGCGCGTTACGCTGGCATCTATCGACCAAATAAAACATCATCTATCTCAATCTGAACAGATGGCTATCGAAACGCGCGAACAATTTACCCAGCTTTCCAGCCAGCAAATGACCGAAGTTGCTTCAGCAGCGCAGGAATTGCGTCACCCATTATCTGCCATCATGGATTACAGTGATCTTTTGTTGGATGAGTCGGTTGGTGCACTTGGAGCGCTCCAACGTAAATTCCTTGAAAAAATTAAAGAATCTATCAAAAGTCTGGAAGATAGAATTAATACGCTCATCCAATCAACAGTCCTGGACAGCACAAAAGTACATCTTTTCTCGCATACAGTTGACGTTAAAACCATCCTGGACACCGCCCTAGAGATCGCCCATAACTCAGTACAACAAAAGAATTTGCATGTAAATGTATTCCTTCCCCAAGAAATGCCTCTCTTACTGACAGATCGTGAGGCTCTTCAACAAGTTTTGCTTTATCTGATACACCATGCAACGACTGCCACGCCACCCAATGGTAAAATCAACATCATGGTTCGCTTAGAAGCCAAAGATGAACAAAAACATATTCTCCTGCAAGTATCTGACTCTGGGGAGGGTATTCCCCCAGAAGAGCTGTCGCAAGTATTCTCCCCGCTTTACCGTCCTTCGCGTTACGCAACCTCAGATGGTGAAGTTGAGATGGGGCTCTCCATCGCCAAGACACTTGTAGATGCACTCAAAGGACGTATATGGGTTGATAGTGAAGAAAATAAAGGATCAACTTTCAGCGTATATTTACCGGTTGTAACTGCGGAAACAGACGGGCAAATTGCCACCATCGAAAATAAATGAACACCAGATTTTCTTTTCAACTCATCTCCGGGATTGCTTTCGCTCTGGCTTGCTTTTTTCTTGTTGCAGGTAGCCTGTATATTAGCATTCTTGAACAG
>JBAXBF010000109.1:0-9550 GCA_037142095.1 Chloroflexota bacterium | reverse complement strand
TAATTTTTTCATTATCTTGTACACCAACATTGAATCGATTATAATTTAGGTATGGTCTTTGCCCTACACCCTGAATTTATGCATGTTACTACCCAAGGGGCTTGTGTTCCGTTTTAGTTGTGTTTTTAATCAATCTATTCATTCTTTGAGGAGGTATTTGTTTATGGCAACCCTACACATGGAAGTTGAACAGGTGCGCAGCACCCAATCGAATATCGTCAACCAGCAGCAGCAGATGACCCAGACATTACAGGCGATCACCAACAGTGTTAATTCGACGGTCGGGACTGCCTGGATCGGGCAATCATCCAACGAGTTCCAGCAGCAATACGATCAGTTGCGCTCTTCGATCACGCAGCAATTGGATCAGCTTGAGCAGCTTGCCCAGCGTCTGAGCAGCGAAATTGCAGAATGGGAACAGATGGCTTCACGCCTGGCGTAACCTTTCCGCACTTAAAAACCGAATGATTGAATGACATAAGACCTGATCGTCCGTTCTGCAAGGGATGGGGCGGTCGGGTTCTTGGGGTTGGAGGAGCATCTTGGATCAAGATTTGAGCCGCAGCATCAACCTTAATCAGCACGGGCGCCTGCGCTATGGGATTGCCATGCGTCTGCCTTCGTCCCTGCCGACCGAAAAAGTGCAGATTCCGCGTCCCGCGAATCCGCCCCAGTCTCCGCCCGAACTCAACATGCTGATGATGATCCTCCCGCCCGCCATCATCATCCTTGGCACCCTGATCGTTACCCTCTTCACCCAAGCCAACTGGACCATGATTGCGCCCATGCTGATCATGAGCCTGGGTTTTCCGCTTGCCAACCTGATCAGCCAGTCTTCGGCAAAGAAGAAACACACCCAGCTCAGCCAAAAACGCCAAGCCGCCTACATCGAATCCTTGAAGCAGACCAGCCAGCACATCGATGAACTGGGACGCGTACAGCGTAAAATCCTGGAAAACGAATATCCCGCCCTGAACGAACTGGGAGAAATTGGGCGCGCCCAGGGCGCCAACCCGCGCCTCTGGTGGCGGCGGCGCTATGATAATGACTTTCTCAGCCTGCGGGTGGGCACGGGCATGGGCAGCCCTTCCTTTTCCATCGAACTGCCCGGCATCTTCGATCAGGTGGATCCTCTGCTCAAAATAGCTCAGGAACTCGTCGAATACTACCACACGCTGGCGGATCTCCCCCTGCTGATCGACCTCAAAACGGTGGGCAGCCTGGCGCTGACCGGTAATGCAGAGTCGACCACCTACCCGCTTGCCAACCGGCTTTTATTGGATGTACTCGTCCACCATTCCCCGGAAGACGTCGAGGTCATCGTCCTATCCGAAGCCAAACAGGCTGCCAGGCGTTGGGAATGGTTGAAGTGGGCTCCCCATACGCGCGCCTTCCTCGGTGACGACATGAAGCCGCACAATCTGGCATTCAGCGAGGATCAAGCCAAGACCACCCTGATCGGATTGGTTCAGGAATTCAACCGGCGCAAAAAACAACCCGGGCAGCCAGCCGATGCGAGCGATAAAAGGGCGATTGTGGTTGTCATGGACGATGCCGGTTTTGTGCGCCAGATTCCCGATGTGAGTCTCCTATCCGCTCAGGGCTACACGGTGGGTATCTATCTGTTGTTCATGGGCACGCGCGGCACGCCCAACAGTTGCCGTGCCCGTCTGCAGGTGGACGATGGACGGGCTTTTGAATTGATCGAAACCTGGGATGCGGGTAAAAACATCCCCATGCACGGCAAAGCCCAGCTCGCTTCCTGTGAAGAAAGCGAAGCGGTCAGCCGTGCCCTGGCAGGACTGGAGGTCAGCGGCGGACAGGACTCCCAGACCCTGCCCGAGAGCGTACGCGTATCCCAAATTCTGGATGGCAGCCTGCTGGATCAGGAAGCCTTGCGCGCAAACTGGAGCAAGAAAGTCCCCGATTCACAGCAGATGCGTTTCCCGGTGGGGGTGCGCGTCGGTCATGATGGGCTGGAGGTGTTTGAAATCGACTTTCGCCCTGAGTCGAAAGGCGGCAAGGGCGAATACCATGCCATGTTGATCGGAACGACCGGCAGCGGGAAGAGTATCTTTCTCCAATCGCTGGTGCTGGCAGCCGCCCACCGTTATTCACCCCGTCTGCTGAATTTCCTGTTCATGGATTTCAAAGCCGGTGCGGCGGAATTGAAAAAAATCAGTGAACTGCCGCACGTGGTTGGCATGATCACCGACCTGGGTCCAGAACTCGCCGAAAGAGCCCTGCAAGCCCTCGAAAACGAACTGGATCGCCGCAAAAAAGCCTTTGACGCAGCCGGGAAAGTCACCGACATCTGGGACTATAATGCCCGCTTCACCGAGCGCTCCTTTCCGCATCTGCTGACGGTGATTGATGAATTTGCCGAAGGCATCAAGATCCTGCCCAATCTGGTGGAGCGTTTGCGTGAACTGGGACGCCAGGGGCGCGCCTTCGGCATGTATTTCCTGCTCGCCAACCAGGAAGTGAACAATGCCGTCGAGCAATTGAAGACCAATGTCGGCTGGTATATCGTCTTAAAGGTCAAGCGCAACGAGGAAATGAGCTTGATCGACCGCAGCCTGCCGATCACGCCCGGACGCGGGCGCGGGTATATCCGCGTCAAGAGCGATATCACCCTCTTCCAGGGGGCTTATGCCGGGGAGACGGTTAATGCGCAGACCGGTCAGCAGGATGAGGAATTTATCATTCAAAAGGTGGAAGTCGATGGCCGCCTGCGCGAGGCGTTCAAAAAGACGGCGAGCCAGGATGATTCTCCTTCCACCTTTCAAACCGCCATTAAGGAATTGGATCTTTTGATGGAGCAGGCGCAGCAGACAGCCGCCGAGATGAAGCTGCCCGAACCTACGCCCATCTACCGCGACCCGATCCCGTCCAACATCAGCCTGGCGGATGCGGCTGAAAAAGACGCCGTCTACCGCCGTTTCAGCGGCAAGCAGTGGAGTGAGGTCATTGACCCGCACAAAAAACTGGTCGCCTCGATCGGCAGGCTGGACTATCCCAGCGAATGTATTCAACGCGATATGGAGATTGATTTTAATCAGGCGGACGGCAACCTGTGGGTTGTGGGCACGCCCGGCAGCGGCAAAGCGCGCACCGTCACTGCGCTGCTCTTATCCCTGGCACAAACCCACCGTCCCGATGAAGTCCAGTTCTATATTCTGGAATATGGCACAGGCACGCTTAAATTCCTGGAAGGTTTACCGCATACGGCTGCCCTGATCCGCCTGACGGAGGTGGAACGCCTGGAGCGTCTCTTGCGCTTCCTGGAACAGGAATCCGAGCGCCGCTCGAATGGCGACGCCAGCCAGGCAGAAAATCCGGATCCCGAGATATTCGTGATCATCAATAATTTTGCCGAGCTGCGCTCCTCCTTTCCCGATCAGGCCGAGGCGATCTCGCGCTATGTCCGCACCGGAAAAGGGGTCGGTATCCACCTCGTCTTCAGCACCAACCGCGGCACGGAGTTGAGCCGGGCGATTGCCAGCAACATCTCGCAGCGCATTGTGCTGCAGATGGCGAGCAATGATGAATATTTGGACGTGGTGGGCAAGCGTGTCTTTCCGTTATCCGCCAAAGCGGAAGGGCGGGGATATTGGGTGGACGATCCGCTGGCGGAATGCCAGGTGGCGTCTGTCGGGCAGCCCGCCAAACTGGTTGCCAGCCTGGGGAAAGCCTGGCAGGGGGAACGCCCGCCCCCTGTGAATGTGCTGCCGTCCCACATTCCCTACCCGCAGGTTCTGCCTCTCCTGGAAAAATTCCAGCAGGAAGGCAAAGCACTGGCGGCTCCTATCGGCTTTTCTTACGACACACTGGAGCTTATCAAGGTTGACCTGGCACAAGAAGTGCCCTACTGGTTGGTGCTGGGTCCGCGCCAGAGCGGCAAAAGCCAATTCCTGCTCTCTTTTGCCTATGGGCTGTGGACTATTCATCAAGAAAGCCTGGACTTGCGCATCATCTCCCTCAGGCGCAGTCCCCTGGCGCGCCTGAACCAACTGGGACTGCCCATCCCGCTTTTGTCTAATACCGAAGAGATTGTGGCAGAATTGCAAAAGCTGGTCAGCCGTCCGGCGGAGGGCAATCCCAAGAAATACGTTTTATTGGTGGACGACCTGGGCGCCGTGTTTGAAATGGGGCGCGAGGCGGTTGCCGCCCAATTGGCAGCCCTGGCGCCCCGCCTATCCGGTATGAATGATACCTACATCCTCGCCGCCGGGCTGCGTGATGAATTACAGACCCAGCTCAACTCACCCTTCTTGCGTGTCCTGCGCCAGAGCCGCACTGGCATGGTCTTTTCCAAGGACAATATGGATATGGATTGGCTGGGGGTGCAGCTCAATGTGGCGCAGAGGAAGATGAATATGCCGCCAGGGCGCGGATTTTTTGTCAGTAAAGGGCGGGTTACGTTAGCACAAATACCCATTCTGGAAGAAAAAGGAGCCTAGAGATTGCTTATGTCCGTGATCCACATGCAAGTCGAACAGGTGCGGGAAATGGCGCTCAGTCTGAACCAGCGCATGGCAGACTTGGAGGAGGCGCAAGCCGAATTGAACCGCTCAGCCGCGCGCTTATCCATGGATTGGCAGGGTGCGACCGCCAGCCGCTTCACCAGCGACTTGCGGCGGTGTACCTCGAACCTGGAAGAGAAATTTAACCGACTGCAGGAATTGTCCACCCGCCTGAACCGCGAAGCGGATGAATGGCTTAAGGCTGATGCGGATGGCATGGGGCGTATGCAGCCCGCCCCCGGCGCTGGCGCAGGTTCCGGTTTTGGAGGGCGCACGCCATTTAATGCCTCCAGTGCATCGCTGTTGTCCACGGGGGCCGTGCTCGGGGCCGGGACGATGGCTGCTCCCTGGCTGTCGAATATGGGCAGCAGCAACGCCAGTAACATGCAGGGATTCGATTCGGGAAAATGGGGATTAAATTTCTCGAAGAATGCTTTTAAGGTGGGAAACTCTGCCCTGGGGGATATGAAATATGATCAATATAAAGAATTGGGCAGGACGCTGAATTCGCTGGCTGGCAACCAACATGCTGGTATGGTGGGCTGGATGAATGATGCCGGCCATTTCCTCAAAGCCACCCCGATCGAAGGATTGAATGTATCTACTGGAAAATTCCTCGGCTCCGGAGTTGGCGGTCTCTTCGATTTTTACTCAGGCATGCAGGGTGGGGAGGGTCTGGCACAGGCGGGCACCTCGGCTCTGATCACGACCGGCATTACCCTGGGAGCATCGGCTGTGGCAGCCCCAGTATTATTAGGCAGCGCAGGAGCTCAATTGGTCATGGGAGTATCCTCGTTGGGATTGGAAGTTGCGGGGATGCATGATGCCGCCCTGCAAGTGAATAACCTTTCCGAAGCGGTGGATCTTTCCGGTTATATCAGTAATATCTCGGATGGCATCGCTGATACAATCCTTCCACCCTACGACACCCCGCCGGATTTCTCCAAGGTGAATGAGCGATTTGATCGTCTTTTTAATATTTTTTGAGTGAATAATAAGGTCCTTTATTATGGAAAAGAAGTCGACGATTTTTCTTGGGTTCAGTGATGAAGAACTATACGTTCTCCTGGTCTATCTTGGCGTATCAGAGATGTGGGGACTGGAAGCGCTCGAAAAAAGAAAATTGAGTGTGAAAAAACGAGAGCTGCTGCTGGGCGTAGCGGAAAGGGCATTGGTGGCGCGCGAGATACTCCTCCCGACTCCTTCAGGAAATTTTAAATTGGCTGACATTCCGCACGCGCTCTTACGCACCTGCGCGAATTTTACCCACCTGCTGCAGATTGACTGCGCTGGCGCGGGGAGTGCCCCGCTCACTTATTATTATTGTCACGCCCGCAAGATGTATGTCTTACATACCACGTCTGCCCAGCACCTGCACGGCTTTCTGGCGTTCGGCGATCAACAAGCCTTCAGCCAGTCTGCCTTCGCCGTGTTGGGTTTGCGAGAGGTGCCGCCGCCGCCCTGCCCGCCCGGGCAATTATCCAAAGAGGCGTATCGGGATCTAAAACAAGCCGCCCGCCAGGGTGTCGAGCAAGCCCTGGGCGTCCTGTCCAGCAGCAATCTGCCCCCCGAGACCGCCGCCGCATTTATCGAGGCACTGCATAACCCCGTGTTCAAACACGCGCTGCGCCTTTATCAAAAATTGCCTGGGGGTCAGGAAAAGTTTGAAGGCTTTACGCTGCTCATGGCGCATAACGGGCTGTGGATTCTCACCCCGCTTGAGCAGGATGTCGTCAACATCGAGCCTGCCACGCTCGAAGACGTGAGCCAGCGTTTTTCAGCCCTGATGGCAGACTGGTAGGAATAGAAGGAGACTTTATGAAAAAACCATTGCTTTCCTTTTCTGTTAGTCAGGAAGAATTACTGGTGCTGATGACCCAGTTGGGTTTGGTATATCCTTTTGGCGTTGATCCGCACAGTTATCAAGCCTTGGCAGAGGATGAACTCGCCCTGGCGGGAGAGGTGGCAGCGCATGCCCTGCTGGCGCGCGGTTATCTGATCCCGGCAAGTGAAAATAATCTGCGAGTCGAAGCAGCCCTGGCGGATGTCTTGACCGCCTGCGCCCAACCCCATAAGACCCTGGTCATCGAGGCGCAGCATGAAGGCCGCCCCCTGGAAACCTATCATTTCCACACGCTGCCGAATACCTTTGTCCTGCATACGGTGGCGATCAGTGCCATCCATAGCTTTATGGTTTTCGAAAGTCTGGCAGAGCTGCAGGAGATGGCGCTGCGCTGCATGGATTTGGGAACGTATACCGCTGCGCAATATCCGCCGCTCCTCCTGGCGGACGCCGTCTTGACGCATGCCAGGCAAGTTGCCCAGAAAGAGGGCGCCGCTGCGGCGTGTGCCATCTTGGGCGAAGGCGGGCTCGAGCCGCTGGTGGCGGGCGAGCTTGCCCGTCTGCTGGCTGGTTTGAAACTGAATATTTCGGTTTATTGTCTGCAAAACCGTCAGGATCAAACAGCCCAACTGGATGGCTTCGTGCTGCTTGGCGCAGAAAATCAGCTCTGGCGATTAACCGCCAAAGGCGACAAAAGCCAGCCGATTAAGGAAGTCGAAGCGCTGCCTGTTTCGCCGCAGACAGTGCTGGCGTCCATGCGTTCATTTTTAGGATAGGTGCGGCTTGTTATGACGATTCATGTTGAACCGCAGAATTTGCACGAAACCGGCATCGAGTTGCGCTGTGCCGCGTCCGAGCTATGGGAGCGCCTCGCCAGTTTGCGGGCTTATGCCGACCGGCTCGACATGGCTTGGCAGGGCGGAGCTTTTCAGGAGGATTACCTGCGCCAGTATCGCAGCCTGCTCAACCACTTGGCTGAGGAAATCCAGAATCTGGATGACCTGTCAGGTATTCTCCTGCGCCAGGCGGAAGGCTGGGAAGCTCTGGCTGCCGACTGTGCCAGGCGCTATGCCGATTTAAATTCTAGGAAACGGATTTCACCATGACTCATGTATTTATTACCCTGCAATATGCCGCCGGGCAGCGCAGCGACCTCGGTCTGCCGCTGGATGTCTCGGCTCAATCGCTGGCAGACACGCTGGCAGAGATGCTCCAGATTCCGGCGGCTGATAAAGTTTTTAACCTGTCTGTCATCAGCCCCAAGGGAGTGAAGGAAATTCCATCCTCAGACACGCTGGCAGAAGCCGGCGTGCTGTGCGGGATGATCCTGCAGATGGACTCCAAACCGCTTGCCGAACATACAGTATCCTATCTCGTGGATGAAAATGGGATGGCTTATCCCGTGCGCAAGTCGGTCGTGCTGGGCAAGAATGTCCCCGGCAGTTCCAGCAAGGTCGATCTTGACTTCTCTGCTTTGGATAAGCGCAATGTCCTTTCGACCCGCCATGCCTACCTCCTGAGCCAGAATAACCAATTATTCTTGTCGGATGAATATTTTTCCAGCGGCACCTGGATCAATGGGCAGCGCGTCAAGAATGGGCGGCGGATTGCCTTGAAATATGGGGATCGCATCAGCCTGGGTCCACCGGATGCAGGCGGTATCGGATTGACCCTTGCAAACAAAAGCCCGTCTGGCAAGTCACTCAAGGAAGCTGTGCCGCGCGGGGCGAATTTAATCGCCCAAGATGGGCTATCCTTTTCAGTGCATCCATATAGCGTCGTGGGAAGAAATGAGGGTGCTCCAAAGGCGGAGATGGATATTAATCTGGCTTTCCTGGATACAGCCCGCATCGTCTCACGCAGCCATGCGACCATCCTTCTGGATCGCAACACTTATAAGATCTGCGATGAACGTTCGCGCAACGGCACCTGGCTGAACGGCACCCGACTGGAGAAAGGACGCTCTTATCCTTTGCAGGATGGGGATGTGCTTGTTTTTGGTTACCCGCAGCGCGGCGGAGTGCGTCTGGTTTTTAAAATAGAATAAGGTTATCACGAGATTCATTGTGTAATTCAACTTGATTAACGCTCACAGGAGAACGGACTATGGCAGATTTAATCGGCAAGGATATCGGACGCTATCATATTATTGAGCAGGTGGGCGAAGGCGGCATGGCAACCGTCTACAAAGCCTTCGACACGCGCCTGGAAAGGGACGTGGCGATCAAGGTCATCCGCACGCGTGCCATCCCGCCCGATCAATTGGATAAGTTATTGAAGCGCTTCGAGCGTGAAGCCAAACGCATGGCTAAATTCACCCACCTGAACATTGTGCCGATTATCGACTACGGAGAATATGAGAACGCCCCTTACTTGGTGATGCCGTATCTACAAGGGGGGACGTTGAAGAATCTGTTGGCAGCGCGGGCAGGAAAGCCGTTGAGCGTCCAGGAAGCGGCTGCAATCCTGGCGCCGGTGGCGCGCGCCTTGGAATACGCCCACGAACAGGAAACCATCCACCGCGATGTGAAGCCAGCCAATATCCTCTTGACGAGCAAAGGGCAGCCGATGCTGACCGACTTTGGGGTGGCGAAAATCCTCGACCTGGACGAAGGGCAGACACTGACAGGCACAGGCGTAGGCGTTGGCACGCCCAAGTATATGGCTCCCGAACAGTGGGAGAACCAGGTGCTGCCGCAGACGGATGTGTATGGCTTGGGGGTGGTGCTGTATGAGATGCTAACCGGGAAAGTGCCGTATGATGCCGAGACCCCGGCTGGGGTGCATAAGAAGCTGTTGACCGAAGCGCTGCTGCGTCCCAGGACGCTGAATCCGTCTATATCCGAAGAAGCGGAACGCGTGATCTACAAAGCCATGGCAAAGGACCCGTTGCAGCGTTACGCGGATATGGGTGCGATGGCACAGGCGTTGGAGAGACTGGGACAAGCAGCCCTCAGCCCTGCACTACACCCACAAGCGGGCGTGGGGAATGAGACTACCATCGACTATGGTTCTGCAGCGCAGCCATATAGCAAAGACGAGCCATATAGGACAGTATCCTTTCTGGAAACATCCTCGGCTGAGCCGCAGTCCACCTGGATCGGAAAGCGTTCAGATCCACCACAAACCAAACCACAGCCACCCAAACTGATGGTGGAACAAGAAAAGAAGCCATCCGGGA
>JBAXBF010000108.1:0-9679 GCA_037142095.1 Chloroflexota bacterium | reverse complement strand
TTGTGATATAATTACAAAGTCGAGTTAAACCGGTTCCATATTCCTAGATAAGGAGAATCCTGTTTATGGCTGATACACAAATCAATGCCTTTAAAATGGCGCAGGCTCAGTTTGATCATGTAGCGCAGATGCTTAACCTTGATCCCCAAGCTTCGGCACTGCTGCGCCACCCGATACGCGAGTTCACCTTTCAAATTCCGGTGCATCTGGACGACGGTAGCATCCGTGTTTTTACCGGATATCGCGTCCAGCATAACGATGCGCGTGGACCTTGCAAAGGCGGCATCCGTTTTCACCCATCTGAGACGCTGGACACGGTGCGTGCCCTGGCGATGTGGATGACCTGGAAATGTGCGGTAGCGGATATCCCCTTGGGCGGCGGCAAGGGCGGCGTCCCGCTCGATTCAGCTTCCCTGACCGTCACCGAACAAGAGCGTTTATGCCGTGGCTGGATTGACCAGATGTGGCGTAACATAGGTCCTCGCCAGGATGTTCCCGCCCCCGATGTGGGCACCAACCCGCAGATGATGAGCTGGATGATGGATGAGTATTCCAAGCTGGTGGGTCAGTACACCCCCGGCGTCATCACCGGTAAACCGGTAGGTGGCGGCGGTTCGCTGGGACGAACGGAAGCCACTGGTTTCGGCGTAATCTACACCGTGCGCGAAGCTATGCAGTATCTTAAACTGGAATCGAATCATTGCTGGGCAGCCATCCAAGGCTTTGGAAATGTCGCTCAATATGCAGCCATTGGCTTTATTGATATGCTGGGCGGCAAAGTTGCCTGTGTCTCGTATTGGGATCGCGATGACCGGACTTCCTACACGGTCAGCAAGAAAGATGGGATTGATCCACATTTCTTGATGAAGATTACCGATAAGTTTGGTTCGATTGATAAGAAAAAAGCCCTGGAAGCCGGATATGAGCTGGAGTCTGGCGAAGCCTGGATCACGAAGGATGTGGATGTGCTTATCCCATCTGCTCTGGAAGCGCAAATCAATGCAGAGACAGTCGGGCAAATCAGCCCGCGGGTTAAGATTATCGCCGAGGGTGCCAATGGTCCCACCACGCCGGAAGCGGATGAGGAATTTAAAAAGCGAGGCGTGTTCATGATCCCAGACTTCCTGTGTAATGCGGGTGGCGTGACCACTTCTTACTTTGAAAGCGTCCAGAACGACATGAATTATTACTGGACGAAAACAGAAGTATTGGAGCGTCTCAATACAAAGATGACGATCGCTTTCCAGGGGGTTCTGGATATGGCTTTGCATGAGCAAGTCTATATGCGCGATGCGGCTTACATGGTTGCCATCGACCGGGTCGTGAAAGCCATGCAGTTAAGGGGTTGGCTGTAATCGATTTGATCAAAGAGAACAATAAAAGACCGCCTTTTCTGGCGGTCTTTTTCTTATTCATTATTACTCGCATAGGTATTGAAATCCGGGAGGGCACTATTCCTTTTCACACTTTCCACTTCTAAAATATCCATCGCATTTATACTGGACACACGAGGGGCATCCTCCTACACAACCCGAATTTCCATACATGCCGTATCCACCTCCGCCCTTGTCGATACATACCATTACACCGGGTAAGATAGGTTTCGTAAAAGTAGTCTGCCCGGAAAAACCGATTGGTTTCCCGCTTGAATCCAATGCAACAACCTGCCATATAAATTCACCACCCCAGGGCAGGGATTCTATGTATTGCTTTTTAGTGGTGGTGTTCGTCATAAAAGTCACTTTCTTACCATGATTTGGGAAAATATCCATGCGGTAAGAAGATGCGCCGGCGAATTCGCTCCATGAAAAAGTGGTCAATCCGGCAGCTTCGAATGCTGTCCCGGGTTTGGGATTGCTGATCGTGAAAGTTGGCAAGGCAAGCAGTTCTGGGTCCGGTTTTGCTGCAGGATTTGTATTGGATGCCGCACTAACTTTGGTAACGGTTGGCTGAGCGGTTGGTTCAACCGCGGGGGTATCCGAGGCTTGTGGAGATGGGACGTTGGTCGGCGCCTCTTGTGCCGGAGGTTGAGACTCATTCTGCTGTCCATTATTGGATGAGGCATTCTCATCCAACGGCGTTGCAGTTACCACGATAACCTGAGCGGCTGGGGTGGCACTTGGCTCGCCTAAAGAGATTGACCATCCCTGCGACATGAAGAATAACAAGACCAGTCCTACGCCTAAAACCAACAAGAGAGCAGCACCTCCTATCCCCAGCCAAATCCACTTGCCTGAACCGGATTTCTGTTTTGGGGCGGCTGGCGGGGTTGGAGTGGGGTTGATGGTTCCCATGCGCACCGTTCCCTGATTGCTTGTCGTTGAGATTACTGGAATGGGGGTGGATGCTTTTTTCACACCGCCGCTGCCTGGATCCATGGTCACTGTTCTCGATTCTGCTTGACCCGGCTGATAATCGATGGTGGCAGATGCCCCGGCGGAGGGGGGTGTCAGAACGGGAGCAATATCAACCGTTGCGCTCTGATCAATATAAACCGGGATTGGCGTCATGCCGGTGCTGATTCCCTGTGCCAGTTTCTCCAGATCTTCGGCGAAAACGGTTATATTTGCATAGCGGTCTTTTACATCGCGTGCCAGGGCTTTATCCAGCACCTGCTGCACTTCAGCCGGAATACCTGGAATAAAACTATTCAGCGGCTGAGGTCGTTCGGTTAATTGTTTGGCAAAGATACCAGCCGGTGTATTGGCGTCAAAAGGTAGATGCCCGGTGATTATTTCATAGTACACGATCCCGAGCGCATAGACATCTGTTTGGGGAGAGATTTGGTTTTGCCACTGCTCGGGTGCCATATACTTCGGCGTGCCGATCCCGACTCCGGTTCCGGTTAGCGTTTGACCCTCGTCCACAAAAAGGATCTTGGCGATGCCAAAATCGGAAAGCATGGGTTGACCCTGGCGGGTGATCAGGATATTGGCGGGTTTGATATCACGGTGGATGATGCCTTCATGGTGGGCATGTTCGAGGGCGCGTGCCACGGGTGCCAGCAATTTTGCCGCTTCACGATAGTGCATCGGTGTACCAGCCCGGTCTTTCAGCGTGCCGCCAGGTAGGTAGGGCATTACCAGATAGGGGTTGTTTTCATATTCGCCGTAGTCGATGATCGGCACGATATTTGGATGCATGAAATTTCCAAGGGACTTGGCTTCGCGTTCAAAGCGTTTCAAGACTCTGTCGGCTTGATCTTCTGGAATTGCCTCTTTACGGATGAATTTGATGGCGACTTCACGCTCCAGGCGTTTGTCCATCGCTTTATAGACAATTGCCATGCCTCCTTCACCCAAAGGTTCCAGAATGTGATACCGTCCAATATCTTGTCCAATTACATTTAACATAAGATGCCTCCTGATAATTAGATGTTCTATTCAATGCTCCGATTCATTGGATCAATCCATAGATCCTTGCTCGAGACAGCTTTTCGGTAAGTCATAATCGGTTCTAAAAAAAATATTACTGTCAAGATTAATCTTACCTTATTGGTAATAGAAAATCAACTACCCGGAGGTCTTATTTCTGCGGAGAATTGGCTTGCCAAAAAATGTCTAGACGTTCTGGGCAAGGATTTGAAACAATGCTTTTTGGTGTTCGCTGAGGCGTTCTGGCAAGCGAATTTTGATCTGGACGAAGAGGTCGCCGCGTACTGCAGGTTCTTCCAGGCTGGGCATCCCGCGCCCTTTAAGCCGGAAAGTTCGATCGGGCTGCGTGCAGGCCGGGATCGTTAAAACCAGGTTTCCCCCTGGAGAAGGAACGATTACATCTCCCCCTAATATCGCCGTATAGAGATGAACGGCTGCTTCCGTGAAAAGATCGTTCTCTTTGCGGGTGTATCGGGTGTCTTCTACTATTTCCACCACCAGATAGACATCTTTAGCTTTACCATCCTTACCGATTGGACCTGCATTGTTTACCTTGACTTTTGTGCCTGGCTTGGCACCCGCTGGTATTTTCACCTCCAGCCGCCGCCCGTTGCTCTGGATGATGCGGGTTGAGCCTTGATAGGCTTCCTTGAGACTGATGGTGATCGGATAATGGGGGATGCCTGCCTCTTTACGTACTGCGTGAGGTATTTGGCGGTTTTTGATAGGTTGGGGAGGAACCTCCACCGGGGGAGAAGCCGGCTTATTTTGGGGGCTGGGAGTCTCGTTTGGGTGGGTGAGGTTACTAAAGATTGTTTGGAAGAATTGGGAAAATCCATTGTTATTTAGCAAGTCTTCCAATCCACGAAATTGGTGATTATTTTCAGATGAATCTGTTTTACTGTCCGTATCGCGATTGTTCCAGAACGAATTTTTCTTGGGAAACCCTTGATCATTTTTGCTGTTCTGGTGGGTGCGTTTCCAGCGCAGGTACATTCCGCCAATCGTGTCATAATGGGCACGTTTAGCAGGATCGCTTAACGCTTCGTACGCTTCATTGATCTCTTTAAACTGGTCTTCTGCAAGCCTGTTGTGTGGATTACGATCTGGATGATACCTGAGAGCTAACTGGCGATAAGCGTTTTTAATCTCATCTTTAGACGCTGTTTGCTCGACACCCAGGATCTGATAATAATCTTTGTAATCCATGTCTTCATTCTATGTGGCGATTCAAGTTGCGTCAAGCAAATTAATGTGGAATTTAACTGATTTTTATCCGTTTTTCACATGTGCGCATATTTCTTGCAACGGGCATCCGGCGCATAGCGGACGGCGGGCTTGACATATTTCTCTCCCCAGGCGGATGATATTAAGATGAGCCGGTGCGTAGGTTTCTGGCGGAAATACAGTTTCGAGATATGCATGCGCCTGCTCGACGTTCATCTTCTCTGGGCGTATTCCGAGCCGGCCGGTAACGCGGTAGACGTGTGTATCCACCGGAAAAGCCGGCATTCCCAATGAGAACTGCATGACGATAGCGGCTGTTTTTGGTCCCACTCCTTTGAACTGCATCAGCCAGGCGCGGGCGGCTTGCGGCGGAAAAGATGCAAGGAAATCCAGGCTGAGCTGGCTTCGCGGCTGGTCAGCGGGCATCTTCTCGGCGATAGCGCGTAAAATTGCCTGGATGCGTGCTCCTTTCTGGTTCGCTAGTCCTGCTGGGCGGATCGTATCGATGACCACGCGCACATCCGCATCGCGCACCGCTTCCCAGGTGGGAAAACGTGCCTTCAGCGCCTGAAAGGCACGGTCACGGTTGGTATCGTTTGTGTTTTGCGAGAGGATTGTAGAAACAAGTTCATCCAGTGCCGGAACAGTGTTTGTCCATAGCGGGGTTCCGTAGAAATCCAGCAGCTTCCGGAAAACCGTAATGGCAAATGTCTTGGGATCCATGGTAAACGCAGTCGCAGCGAACTACTGGCGCTGGAAATGACGGGCGTAATATTCTGCCAAGCCATAGCGCAAGCGATGAGTATACAACATTTTGCGAGCCTCAGGAAATTGAATTTCTGCCATCAACACCGGAACGAGCTCACTACTATGCTCGGGGGTGGCGTTGCGGCGAGCCAGCCGGTATAAACCCTCTTGAATGTTATCCAGCAGATTCCGTTGAGCAAGGATGTCTTTCTCATGCACAATGCCGCTCCGGCTGCTGATAAAGGTATACCCCCGGAATTTGGCTGTTGTCATATTTTCCAGCATCTCCAGCCAGGGAGGAATATCGGCTGTCTCCAAGAAGGGTGGTTGGTGGATGCAAACTGCGTCTCCAACAAAAATGATCCGGTATTCCGGGATATGTACCCAAATTGCGCCTGCCGAAGGCCCCGAGTGATGTTCCAGGATGATCAGAGTCGGTTGTTTTATGCCATTCTTTGGGGTTGGATGACCCCAATGTAGCTGCATTTCTTCTGTAAAAGTCATGACAGGCAGCGCCCAGCGGGTGCTGATAACCTCATCACAGGTCTCCCACTCCGCACCACTATCCGGATTTTGTCCTTTGAAAATAGTGGGGAGTTCTTCGAACCGCCGGGCGGCGTCATGCTGGGCAATGATCACAGAGACTTGCCCGGTATTTTCAAGCGCCCGTGCCCCGATGGTACGGTCGGGATGAGCATCCATATAAACCAGAAGATGTTCATGGAAAGAATTGCCATTTCCACCAAGCGTGGTGCCAGTCCGGTTAAGCACGGCTGAACTCCACATGTGGCAGTCATCCGTTTTCAGCGGGGCATCAATCATGATCGTGCCGCGCGGCGAAGTGATCGCTCCCAGGGTAACCCCGGGATACCTGTTTTCGATATATACGTTCAGACCAATTTCCTGCATAAATCTATTAAACCTTTAACTACATTGTATCATGAAGTATAGGTAGAATAAAAGAGAAACGCGATCCTTTATCCAATTCGCTCTCAATCCAGATCCGCCCGCCATGCCCTTCCACCGCCAGGCGGCAAAATGTCAATCCCAGTCCCATCCCTTTGGTTTTTTCGCGGTGGATGCTCAGGCGTGCAAATTTTTCAAAGACACGTTCACAATCTTCAGGCGGGATACCGGAGCCGGTATCTTGAACCCAAAACTCGACCCATTCTCTATCTTGCTCATCGCTGGTTAGTGCCGCCCCGACGGTGATCGGATTTCCATTCGATGTATATTTGCTGGCGTTTTCTACCAGGTTGATCAGCACCCGCAGGATCATTTCCCGATCAATCATCACTTGCGGTAATGGTTCATGAAACTCGGTGTGAATGAATTGATCCTTTGCATGGGTCACTGGATGGAGGATTTCCAACGCTTCTTGAATTAATTCACCCGGTTCGACCGGTTGCAGTTTGGTGATGGGGTGCCCCGCCTCCAATTTACTGACATCCAAAAGCGATTGGGTCAGTCGAATGATCCGGTCAATGGCGCGCTGGGCGATATCCAGAATGGGTTGGAACAGTGGATTTTCCTCCATCGGCAGGTAAGAATTGAGTAAATCCAGGCTGTTGGATACATTTGCCAGGGGGGAACGCAGATCGTGGTAGATCATGGCGGTCAAGTTTTCCTGCAGGTCACGGTATTGCTGGTGCGCTATGTGAAGCTGCTTGATTTGTTCCTGGCTTTCGGCATATAAGCGCGCGTTGAGAACCGCGATACCCGCCTGGTCGGCAATCGCCTTGATCAGGTCAAGGTGTTGCTCTGTGAACGATTGGGGGTGGGGGTGAACCAATGTCATCACACCCACGGGTCTGTTACGCGCAATCAACGCGGCACATACGGCTGATTTGGCGCCGCTCTGGTCTACCCTGTCATCTGGTCTTTTCTGCCAGCGTTCATCCTGGTAGGTGTTATTCACCAGGGCTGATTCCTGGTGTTCTAAGACCCACCCTGCCAGACCACCGTCTATGGTGGAACGAAGTTGTTCTGTGGTGTGGTCGTGGACTTGATTTTCGTGAATGATGATCGAATCGACCGGCTTTAAATCGTTATCCAGCACGATAATGCTGCCCCGCGTGGCTCCGATATTCGTCATCGAGAGCAGCAGAACGCGCTGCAAGACGCTTTTCAGATCCAGACCGGAAGATAACTCGCGGCTGACGCGGTATAGAAAAGTCAGCGGAACGATTTCGTCTATCTTTGTTTGAGAGGTTTTATCTGCTTCGATCATACTTTTAAAACTTTAGCGAATTATCCTAGCGCGGCATATCCAATAATAGAACTTCGATTGCCATGCGGGTATTCACATTATGCTCCAGCCTTTCCAGCGTGCGTTCAACCAGCGCGGCTGCATGGCGTGCGCCTACCAGACCCAGACGCTGCCCCAATTCCTCGATTGGGACGCGGTATTCGAGATTGATGATTGGGGCTGTCTCCCCTTCGAGAAATGCCGCACTGAGCATCACATCTCGCCAGAAGGAAAGCCAGGTGAGCAGCATATTGCGCAAATTGGCGTTCGACTGCGCTTTTTGCTGGGGGTTCTTGCTGCGAAAGTCTGCCACGGACTCGGCGTACGCAAATTTTTCACAGCGGCGGGCTGTCAAGAGCTCAAGCTGATCATCCAACCAAACTTTGCGCTTTTCCAGGGCTTCCGGGTCTTGGTGCAGTCTGTAGGCAAATCCCGGGCGCCCGTCTGAAATGCGCGCCAGGGTTTGCGCCTCTTCAAGGGGGACTTTCCAGCGTTCCTGTAAGCCATCCTGCACCGTTTGCCAGGACAATGGGCGCAGACGAATCACCTGGCAGCGTGAGACGATGGTTGGCAGTAAACTTTCGGCGCTGCTTGCCGTCAGGAGCATAATCACTTGTGGAGGAGGCTCCTCCAAGCTTTTGAGCAGGGCGTTGGCGGCGGAAAGGTGGGCTTCCTCGAAACGCAGCAGAAGCGCCACGCGGTAACGGGCTTCGTATGGAGCCAGTGCCAGGCTGTGCTGCAATTCGCGGACTTGATCCACTTTCAGGGTTGCACCGGCATGCTCGGCTTGCACGATCGCCAGATCCGGATGCTGCATCGTCTCGATCTTCTGGCAAGTGCGGCACTTAAGGCAAGGGATGCCGGCTGCCAGCGGGGTTGGGCAGTTCAAAGCCTGGGCGAAGTGCAGCGCCAGGGTTCGCCGCCCGACTCCTTCGGCACCGGTGAAAAGATACGCATGGCGGATGCTGCTTTTTCCATCCTGGATGTTGGTGAGCTGTCCTTTTAAGAGGTTGACCGCCCACTCATGTCCCAGCATCTGCCAGTTGTTTTGATTTGGATCGAGTAATTCAGGTAACATATCGTTATCACCCCTTAATGCCAGATATCCACGCCGCCGTTATCCCAATTCTGAAAATCGAGCATCCAGCGCACCTGCGCGCCGTTCAGAGCGGCATAATAAGCCCCTTCGAGCGTACCGTCTGAGTAGCCATCGCCAACATAATTGTCGTTATATACATCGATTACGCAACCGCTGAAATCCGGCGTAGCCATGGAAAATCCGCCGCCGTCTACGGAGTTACCGCGGTCGTTCCAGCGGATATTACCAAAATAATCCAGGTTATTCAAGCCGCCAGCGTAAATGCAGGCATGTTCCGCATCCCAGTACCCGGGAAACATGCGGCTGGTCGAAATCTTCTCCTGGGTGGGTTCGCCCTGGCTGACTCCGCCAACACCGCTGGCGTTACCTGATTTTCGAGCGCGGGCTTTTTCGCAGAGCGGGAAGACCAGGCGAACATTATGCGTCAAATTTAGGATGCCCTGAGCCGCGGGATTGCCGCAGGCATACACCCCTGCTTCATATATATCTGCCCGCACTTCGTAAACGACATCATTGCCAAACATGGGACTGCCTCCCCGCCACCATGTCCCTGGATATTTCACCGGGATCGGATAGCCTTTCGCCGTCAGATAATAGGTGGAAAAGTTCGTCAAACCATTCAGTGAGATGAATGCGCTTTGATTGAGGGTCTTATTAACCAGGGTCAGGGTTACCATGGGACCTGGCTTTGCCTGGGCGGCGGTCAAGACCAGCAAGCAGAGCAGCAGAATGGCAGTGATGGTATATATATTATTCATCGGTTATCGTTTACAGATCTGGCGTTTGGTTTTTTTCTCTTTGATAAGTATAACATAAGATTGATTTTAGATTGGGGAGGAGAATTTAATCTGTTTTCAGAACAAAAAAGAAATCTTTTTGGATGCCTTACTCTGAGACCCACAAAATAATGAGTTAAGTCGGCAGCGGTATATAAACACTCTTTCCGGCTCCATAATAAGAATCATACACGTGCTGAAAAACCGC
>JBAXBF010000107.1:0-9773 GCA_037142095.1 Chloroflexota bacterium | reverse complement strand
ACGAGACAGCCATCATCGGCGCAGAGTCGGTCTACCATTTGCTGCGCGGCTGGCGCGATCAGTTTCAACCTTAGGAACGGAGAGCCTGATACACCTTAACCGCCAGATCTTCGTGCAAAAAAGGTTTTTGGATAAAATGAACCCCTTCGGGCAAGACCCCGCGCTCGGCAATGATGTCGGCTGTATAACCGGACATGAACAGACATTTCATATCCGGTTGGAGTACGCTCAGCCGTTCAGCAAGCTGACGGCCGTTTAAACCCGGCATCACCATATCCGTAATCAACAAGTGAATGAATCCCACACTGGAGTCCTCCGCCAAGCGCAGAGCCTCGGCGGGTGTCCCGGCAGCCAGTACCTTATAGCCTAGTTCTTCAAGCCAGTCCTTCTGCATCTCTAAAAGTGCCTGCTCATCTTCCACCAGCAGCACCGTCTCTGTGGCTTTCAGCGGCAAATCTATGCTTTCCGCGGCAGCCTTTTTAGCGACATCAGCTTCCACGCGCGGCAGGTAAATCTTGAAAGTTGTACCCTGCCCGGGTTGGCTGCTCACCTGAATATAACCATTGTTCTGATTGATGATGCCGTACACGGTCGCTAATCCCAAACCGATGCCCTTCCCCACAACTTTGGTGGTATAAAACGGCTCGAAGATATGAGCGAGAGTCTCTTGATCCATACCGCTGCCGTTATCGCTGACAGACAGCAGGGCATATTCGCCGGGAGAGAAGCCGACGTATCCAGCACAATATGCCTCATTGCACACGATATTTTCTGTCTCGATCACAATTTCACCCGCTCCGGCAATGGCATCCCGTGCATTGATCAGCAGGTTCGCTAGAATTTGATCGATCTGGGAGGGGTCGAAGCGCACATGCCAAAGGTCTTTGCCAGGCTTCCAGATTAATTGGATGTCTTCCCCGATCAAGCGCCTTAGCATATCCAGAATATCCGAGATAGCCGCATTCAAATCCAGCACCCTTGGGTAAATCGGCTGTTTGCGAGCAAACGCCAACAGTTGGCGGGTAAGCTCAGCAGAATGTTGGGCGGCATTGAGGATACTCAATAAATCCTTACGGATTTCCTGATCAAGTTGGGTCTTTGCAGCAGCCATCTCGGCATGTCCCATGATCACCCCCAGCCAATTGTTGAAATCGTGTGCCACGCCGCCTGCCAATCGTCCCACCGATTCCATTTTTTGCGCCTGGAGAAGCTGATCTTGCAATTGCTCTTTTTCCTTCTCCGCCTGCTTGCGCTCCGTAATGTCTTGTACAATGCCGGTAAGGGTGAGTGGTTTGTTTGCATCATCCAAAATGAGTTCACCTGCCTCAGCCCACACTACCCGAATTGCCCCATCCGATCGGATGATGCGATATTCCAAGGGGATTGGTTTCTTGTCGGTAATCACAGAAAGGTTAGATTGTTCTACAGCCGCGCGGTCTTCGGGATGAATCGCACGACCGATTACCTCACTTAATTCACCGGAAAATTCTTTTCTATTTATACCAAAGAGATCATACATCTGATCTGACCAGATCAAGCGATTGGATGGAATATGCCATACCCAGTTTCCAATATGGGCAGCTTTCTCGGCTTTTTTTAAGATAGACTCGCTTTCAAGCAGTGCTGTCTCGATTTTCTTGCGCCTCCGAATTTCAAACAATAGAAAGACAAGAATCCCGCACAAGGTAATAAAAGCCACCATAATGACAAATAAGTGCGGTCTATACTCATCCAGTAAATAAACCGGCCGGTTGATAACGATGCTATCCTGGGGAAGATTGCTTTCCACAATATTGAAACGCTGCATCACATTGTAATCAAACATATATTTGTTCGGACTGTCCAACAGCACAGGGATTGACTTGACATCCGTGCCATTGAGAATTTTCACAACCATCTGTGCTGCGGCTTCTCCGTGATAATAACCGCTTACCAGGTCTCCCCCCAATGCTCCCAATCCCAGACGGATATCGGTCAATATAAATACCGGCACTGCTGCGCTTTTCGTGAGCAGCGGTGTACTCTCTTGAACCGTGTAGGTAGCTCCATTTTTATCGACAAAGTGTTGGAGAAGAAGGACAACACTATCACTGCTCAACTGCGACAATTTTTGAGCAAGTTCGTCCAGGGTCAGATCAGCAAGAGAGAGATAAGTGAAAGCAATATTTTGGGGAAAATGATCGCGGATTTTTTCAACCGCGGAACGGTGCGCCTTCCCGGTCGTCGTGTCATCGACAACGACTACGATGTTCTTTGTAGCCGGGCGGAGATTGAGGGCAAGCTTGATCGTCCCTTCGTAATCGGTATTTTCGCTTGTTCCGGTGATATCTTTTCGTCCATCCAGCATTTTCTCGTCAAAATTATTAATCGAAGAAAAAACGACCGGCACCCCCGGGAAAAGTTCATCCCGATATTTTCTTAAGAACTCCAGTGCGTCATTATCGCAAGCCAGAACGGCATCGAAACGGACCCCTTTGTATCCTTCCTTAATCAACTCCTTAAGCCGCACGAAATACTGCGGGGTGGGAGGAACTCGTTTCATGTCCATGAAGGTGACATATGTTTCTATTTTAATACCCGAACGGACGAAGGAATCATCAATCCCGCGCAGCATGTTATCCGTCCAGGAATAACCGCGGTTAAACGAGTTAAGCACGAATACCCGTTTCGTTTCCTGTCCGGCTGCTAACGAATCGAGCACTGTCAGAGCAAGGATAGAAAAAACAAGCACTAATATACTGACCGCTACAAATGTATTACGGACGACCAGCTTCATGGAAATACCACTAAATTGTATTCACTTACTGTCAACAGGCTATAATTTAGCAAATTGACATACTCCGAGCCAATTTTTTGATAAATTTATTATATCAAATATTCAGAGTTTTACTCATATAAATATTTTTTTGTCCGAATCGAAAAATACAAAAATATCGGAGTTTTGATCAAAGGTACGTCTTTCGCTTCCCAGGAAATCTTTGACGAATTTCTTTCTCCCTTATCGTCCTCACTAATGAGATAGAGATTTCATCACGCTGCGCAGAGTCTCAACCAAGCGCTCGATCTGTTCTTTGGTGTGCGTGGCAAAAATGGCGATACGCAGCGCACCGCCGGGCGGTGTGCTGGGATACGAGCGCACCACCGTCACCGCGATCCCCTTTTCAAATAAAGCGGCTTCGATCCGCTCGAGATGAAAACCAGGGCGTGCCTCCAGACAAAGGATGGGTACGGGTGTGTCCTCCAGCGTCCAACCCAATCCGCGTAAACCCCGGCGTGCCAACGCCACATTTTCATATAACTGCTGGCGCAGTGCTGGAGTAGTGCGTGCCAAAGCCAGCGCACAGGCTGATGCCGCCACCACCGGCAAGGGCAGCGGGCTGGCACCGGCACAGATTCCCGAATTGCGATCGATGTTCTCAACCCAATTTGCATCTCCCCAGATCAACCCTCCATAGCCACCCAAAGCCTTGCTGAGCGTGGCGCATGAATGGATACATTCATCCTGGAGATGGTAATACTCCAATGTACCGCGCCCATTCTCGCCCAGCACACCTGCCCCATGCGCATCGTCCACATAGATCAGCCCGCCATATGGCTTGATCATAGCCAGATAATCCGCTAAAGGTGCGATTTCACCCGAGACGGGAAAAACCCCATCACTCATCACCAGCGGGCGTTCATGGGTTAGGAGGTCCCGCCGCAAACACGCTTCCAGACTCGCGGGCTGGCAGTGATGAAAGGGCGTAATCGGTTTGTTGGTGGCTTGGGCCGCATCCCACAGGCTATAATGAGCTGCTGAGTCAATAAATATATGCTCGAATTGAGAACTACTCACCTGGGTCAGAACTGCCATCCCCAAATAGCCGGAGGCGAATGGGAGCACTTTTTCAGCATCAAAAAAGGCACAGGCTTCTTTTTCCAGGGCATCATACAGCGGGTGCTCGCCATAACTGCCGCGCGGCGTGGCAGTTGAAAATCCATAACGCTGCAGCGCATCCATTGCCGCCTGAACTACGGCAGGATGATTTTGCAGCCCCAGATAGCCCGTACCTGAGAAATAATCAACCTCCCTGCCGTTGATAAGCATGCGCGCCCCGAACGGGCTTTGTCGCCGCTGCGGCGCGCATGCGCTATTCTTCAAGAATTCCGTTTATTAATGAAGAAAGCTCACGCCTGACCAGGGGTTTCACCAGCACACCGGAAGCACCACGCTTTATACTCTCTTTTTGAATGGATGCGCTTTGTTTGGCGGAAACAATCAAAAGCGGGATGCCTTTTTGGCGTATTTTTTCATCAACATCCTTACGGACAAAAGGTATGCCCTTCCAGGTAAATATCCCCCCCTCGATGATTTCATCTAATCCGGAAATACCGCTGGAAAGACGTGATTGGCTGCCGAATGAATTCATTTGTCGTTCAATACTCCTTTATTTACAGATTAATGATTTATCTTGGAAGCAAATCAAAAACCTGTAGTTCATAATTTCACAATTTTACTTGAACATGTCTTAAAAATCAAATGACTTTTAGCAGATTATCCACCTAAACAAAATGAACTATCTTTGATACAATATACACATTCGTTGGGTAATAAAAAGTTACTGGGTGAGATAATTATGGGAATTGATTTTGTGAACCTGAAATGTTCTCTATTCAATGGTCTGTCAAGCAGTGAATTGGATCAGATCGCGGCAGTCTGCCAGGAGCAAGTGTACAAAGCCGGAGAACTGATCGCCATGCAAGGTATTCTTGGAAACGAACTCTTCATTATTGACACAGGTTGTGTGGAGATTCTCGTGGACGATAAAACAAACCCCAATCTAAAGTCCACCCTCGCCATTCTTGGCAAGGGACAAATTATTGGCGAAATGGGTATGATGGATGAGACTCCTCGTCCGGTGACGGTCAGAGCGATGGATGAGCCGACAATCATTCAAATCATACCCTATGTAGATATCCAGGCACTTTGCCAGAAAAATACCCAGATTGGCTTCACTGTGATGAGTAACCTGGCAGCCGAGATTTCTCTCAAATTGCGCCGCGTAAACTACCCGTCGTTTTAATGAAGCAGCGGGGCTTCCTTTTTCAGGCAGCCCCGCTCTCTATTTAATTCACGACATTAAATCTTAAAATAATTATCCCATTTCCGTTTCAATCAGACCATAGGTACTGTCACTGCGGCGGTAAAGCACGTTGACCGCATTGCTCTTTACATTGAAAAACACGAAGAAGTTATTATGTCCCAGAAGACTCATCTGTTCCAGCGCTTCCAGTTCATCCATTGGGATCAGCATGAAGCGTTTGCGGCGAGAAATGACGGGAGAGAAATCATCCTCGTCAAAGTCGGACGCAGCTTCTCCAGCAGCCATACCCACCGGTTCCTCAGTCGACGGGCGGCGGTCGCGGTGATGCTTCCCTTTATAGCGTTCAATCCGACGCTGAATCTTATCGATTGCCGAGTCTAACGCGGTCAGAATACTGTCCGATTTTTCTTCCGCGCGCAGGATGAATCCCTTACCATGCACCGTTATCTGGGCAACCTGGCGGTCGCCAGCACTGCGAGCCGACTTGATAAAAGCCAGATCAACCCGTGCCTCCTCAATCCCGTTTAAATAACGGTCTAACTTGGAGACCTTCTTCATGGTGTATTCCTGAATGTCATCCTTAACATCCATATCGTGACCATAGATATCGACTTCAATCGTCATAGTGACCTCCTAACTAAAAATATGTTATTCCCTGTACGAGAAAAACGGGTACTGACCCCGTACAGGAACCCTCTCAAAGTATCAATGATGGGCAGCACGCGCCAAGGTAAGGCAGAACACCGTGCGTGCCCCTTCATCCAGTATTGCCTGCGAACAGGCATTTAACGTTGCGCCAGAGGTGGTTACATCGTCAACCACCAACACTGACTTATCTTCTACCATGTTCCGCTGGGCTGCGAACGCGCCCGCCACATTATGCTGGCGCTCCTTATGGGAAAGTCCGACTTGCGAGACGGTTTCACGTACCCGCATCAAACTTTGCGGAGCATATTTCAAACCTAGAGACAGTGCCATTGGCTTTGCCAGCATAGCAGCTTGATTATACCCACGCTCATGGCTGCGCTGTTTACCGATCGGGACCGGCGTCACCAAATCCACCTGCCAATTCGATTCTTGCACGAGCTGCGTAAGCGGGCGTGAAAGGACTTCCCCTAAAGCAACATCACTTTTATATTTCAAGCGGTGCAGTGCATTGCGCGTTACCCCCTCGAATAAAGCCCAGGAACGAAGCGCATCGAAAGCCGGCTGGCGGTTATAACACTCACGGCAATATAACGCCTGATTGCCGGTTGCCATCTTCCTCCCGCAGCGATTGCACAACGGCGGCAGGATCAGCGCGACATTCTGCATACATGCCATACACCAGCGCTCCCCGCGTTTTCCGCATCCCCCACAATACGGTGGAAAAAGCCAGTCCAGGCTCGCCCACATCCAGCGATATGTTTTATACAGCAAATTTGTCATGACGCTCGTCTCGTTCTTTGCAGATGATCCGCAGGCGTATCGCCCGAGCATTTGCCCGGCTCACTGCCCGTTACTTGCCCATGATTTGCGAGAGTATTTGTTTCAAGTATAAATCTGCCGCAGGCGCAAACAGGCGATAAAGGATAAAACCAATAATAACCAATAATGCGATAATTAATATATATTCAATCCAACCTTGTCCGCTCTCACCAGGGGAAAATGACAATACCCTCACCTCCTTTTTGAAAGATCCTATATGTCCATTATAAGTCAGGATTATTAAATTGGAATTAGAAAATTATTTAGAAAGCTGTACCCAGCCTTTTTTCAAGGCATACACTGCTGCCTGGGTGCGGTCTTCAACGCCCAGTTTTCGCAGAACGGCGGTTACATGGTTTTTGATGGTCTGGTTACTGACGCCCAGCGACATAGCAATTTCTTTATTGCTCAAGCCCTTGGTGATACAGGTCAGCACCTCCATTTCTCGGGTCGAGAGCGGGTAGGAGATGTTTTCTATCTCTCTTTCGAAATTAATCCCAACATCTCCCTGTTCATGCAACCATTTCTCCAACCCAGATTTCTCCATCACCTGCTCGTTGATCACAAATTTTCCAGCAATCACCTGGCGGATGATATTGGCAAGGGTATTTGGATTAATGTTTTTAGCGCAGTACGCGGAGGCACCCGCATGGATGGCATGGATCACCTGTTCTATATCATCGTAAGCGGTAACCAGGACAACCCGCACGGGCAATTTCTCATTCTTAATTTGACGCGTGATCTGGATACCATTCAGATCCGGCAGATTAATATCCAAAACTACCACCATGGGTTTCATTTGGCGGATCATTGTCAGGGCTTCTTCGCCATTCCCTGCATTACCAAGAATCCGGATATCCGGCTCTAACGAAAGCGCATCTACAACCCCTTGGCGAAACAAGGGATGGTCATCAATTACGATCAGGGTAATTTCGCTCATAGATTTATTTTAGCATATTTTTGTTCATTTAGTAACTATTTTTAGAAAGATAATTCCTTCACTTTTCGCAAGAATCCCGGCGTCTTAAGATTCCGCTCCAGAAGATGCGTGATGTAATGCAGCATCAGGTTCTCCATTTCACGATGCGTCTCCTCCAGCGGAGTATATTTATTTACCTCACTAAAGCTGCTGCGTTGCAGATGGCGCAGATACCGCAGGGTATGCAAAGAAATGGGACGCGTGCCACTTTTACCGCGCCCACAGTTGGGACATAAAACGCCGCCCGCCTCCGCTGAAAAATATTGGTCTTCTGCCTGGATTTCCTTCTGGCAAACCGCACATTGAAATAATTTGGGGCGAAAACCAAGCAAGTCCAACAGACGAATTTCAAAATAGCGTAAAACCAGCGGGGCATCTTCCGTCTTACACAGACGCTGCAGGGTGTTGGTGAGCAGGGAGAAAAGAGCCCGATTTTCCTCACCTTCATAGGCGAATTTGTCAATCAACTCAACCACACAAGACGCGTAAGCCACCCCCTCCAAATTTTCACGTAAAGGCAAATAAGCGTCGAGCGTATCGGCTTGGGTGATAATGTTGAGACTATGTCCATGTGCCAGCATCAAACTGACCCGCGTAAAAGGCTCCATATGCCCTGCCTTGCGTGAGCGCGCCTTGCGTGCTCCCTTCACCAGGGCATTCAGTTTACCGTGTTCCAGCGTATAAAGTCCCACCATACGGTCGGCTTCGCCATAATCCCAGTGATACAATACCACCGCTTCCGCTCGAAAAGTTCTTTCCATATATTGATATAGGTATTATACAGGAAATAAAGGGGTAACGAGTCTGGATAAAGTAAATTCGAAAAAGACGTGCTGCCTCAAAATGAAAAGTAACTTTAGACGTAACGATGACATGAGAATTTCTTATATCGTGGTATAATAAATATAGACAATATATTTTGAGATTATAATACACACGCCATCCGCTGGATGGCTTTGGATGTCATGAGAGCGGATTTGATTTTCATAATCTTTATCTTCTCCATTTTTTAATACTCGTTTCGTTGCTGGGTAACGAAGGCAAAAGTGGGGCGCGATTGCTATCTCCCCTTGGGATAGAACGTACTTACTGAGGAGACCATGATTTATGGAAAAAGTTACCGACCATGCCGAATCAAATAAAACGGAAGACAGACAGACAGACAGACAGACAGACAGACAGACAGACATCGCCAGCATGCTGAATCGCTAGCTAAACAGCAAAATTCCAACGAGACTTCTCCCAAAACACAGGAAAATCTACAAAGATTGGTTTATGAACTGGAAGTGCACCAGATCGAACTGGAAATTCAAAATGAGGAATTGCGCAAGACACAGTCGGACATTGAAACGGTGAGTCGCCGGTATGTCGATCTTTTTGACTTTGCCCCGGTTGGATACCTGACCCTCAGCGAGCTGGACATTATCCTCAAAGCCAATTTCAAGGCTGCAAAAATGTTGGGGCTGGTAAGAAGCCACCTGGTAAACCGGCGCTTGGCGGAATTCATTTTTCCTGCAGATCAGGACATGGTTAGCCTGCACCGCCAGACGCTTTTTGCCAGCGGCACACCGCAGGCATACGAACTGCGCATGATGAAAAATGACGGCAGCGTCTTTTGGGTGGACATGGAAGCCAATCTGGTGCAGGATGTGGGGCGCAGCGTACTCGATTACCAGATCACCCTGAATGACATCACCGAACGCAAGCAGGTAGAACAAGCCCTGCGTGAAACCGAGCAACACTACCGCTCTCTGTTAGACAATATGGCAGATGGGGTTTACCGCAGCACGCCGCAAGGCAAATTCGTCAGTGTCAATCAGGCGATGGTTAAGATGTTTGGTTATGCCAGTCAGGAAGAGATGCTGGCATTGGATATCAAAAAGGAGCTCTATTTCTCATCCGAAGAACGGGCAAATATTATCTTGCAAACCAATCAACAGCAAGGGGCGATTGAAAGTTTCCGCATGCGGCGCAAGGACGGCTCAGAAATATGGGTGGAGGATAATGCCCAGTACGTTTTTGATGGACAAGGAAAGGTGCTTTTCCATGAAGGCATCCTGCGCGATATCACCGAGCGCAAACAAGCTGAGGAAGACTTGCGCCAGAGTGAGAAACGCTTCCGTCTGCTGGTGGATAACGCCCCGCTGGCAATCAGCGTGATCGATCTTGAAACGACCGAAGTGCTGTATGTCAACCCGTTGATGGCTGTTCTCTTCGAGATGCCGCTTGAAGAATTGCTGGGA
>JBAXBF010000106.1:0-9823 GCA_037142095.1 Chloroflexota bacterium | reverse complement strand
TTTTCCGCTCCCTTAGAGCATGACAAGCTACACCAACCTGTCATGCTGAGGGTTGTCGTCCTGAGGCAGCAGGTAACAAAGTATTACAGAAAGACAACCCGAAGCATCTCTCTTCTAGCGATGTGTGAAGTTCTCAACCAGTCACGGAGGGTCTTTCGAATCTCGACTATTACCACGGCTCAGATAGCCGGTCAACCACATCTCTGCGCGACAGCACCCGCGAGCAAAGTTCCCAACGGTCTTTAGATGGATCGATGGTTTCCTGGTAACGTAATTCGAAGGCATCCCGGGCTTCCTTGCGCAGGTGGATATATTTATCCATCATAACCTCCAACTTTTCCACGGTTTCAATCCAATCATCTTCGATTGTGTCCGGTAAGCCGCCAAAAATGTCAAATTTATCCTTCATCCGGCGTGACAGAACCTGATAGATTTTTTCATCTTGCGTATTTTCATAGACAAGATTAAGCATATCCACCGTCAAACGGGCTTGACCAAAACGCTTGATCCGCCCCAGCCGTTGTTCAAGGCGGGCAGGGTTCCAGGGCAGATCAACATTGATGAGCGTACCGAGGGTTTGCAAGTTCAATCCCTCACAGGCTGCATCTGTCGCTACCAAAATGTGTATTTGGCGGGCTTTGACGGCTGCCTTGATGTCCTCGCGCTCGACGGAAGCGAAGTCCTCTCCCCGAAACAGACCGCTTTTACCCGTACCGGCATAGATACCTACCGGCTCTCCGGGCAGCAGCCTGGCAAGCTCTTTGCCGATTGAATGGGCTGTATCGTAGTATTGGCTGAAAATGATGCATCCATGTTCCATCCACGTCTTGCCTGCGGTGCGGTGCTCTGTAAGGAAGTACCTTACCGCCGCAAACTTGGGGTCGCGGGCTTCAGGACGGGATAATTCTTTGACGATCGTGCGAAGATACCCGGCTTCTTCGGGGGTAAGGTCGCTGATCGTATCCTCCACCAGTTTTGATTGATCTTCCTCTTCGAGAATTTGGTGGCGAAGCATTCTTTCGGCAGTTAAACGTCCAGAGGCGAAACTGGAACAAATCCGTTGCAACAGCATTGTTTTCATGAATCCGGCTGCCTGAGTCCGCTGCTGTAAGGCGGTTGTAAAATCTTCCGCCGCCTGGTAGGCATTGTCAAAGGGCAGGTTCGTCATTAAGCTGCTGCCGTTGAATACGACCCCTGTATAGGTGTTCGCAGGCGCATTTGGCTTGGGGTAAATATCAACCCCGATTTTATCTAATAGCCCCATCTCTTCCAAGGTTTGCCGCCGCCGAAGAATCGTATGCCGTAAGATCGGGTTATTTTCTTTGAAGAAATCGGGATCAAGAGCCTGTCCAATCACCTGTTGTTCGAGGAAGCCGAGTGATCCATAACCGCGCTCGGTGATGAAGGTGGTGTCGGGAATGCCCAATTGAAGGCGCAGATTAGCAAATAATGCATTTTCACTGCCGGATGGTAGAGGATTTCGCAGCCAATCCCAGGCTTCTTTTTCATCCACTGGCAGCTTATTTCCTTTAACCACGGGTAACGCCTCTTCCCAGTTATCCCAGTTGCTGAATGGAGTGCGCCCGAGTACAAAATCTGCACCGGTATTCAGGATATTCATCAGATCCCAAAGTTCATATACTTCGGTTTGGATAGGGGTGGCAGTTCCCAGTAAGAGGTTTTGAGTACGGGATCCGATTTTCAGCATGAATTCAAGCAGGTTGTTTGGCTCGTCATGGCTCGCTCCCAATCCGCCGCGCCGCCGGGCTTTGTGTGCTTCATCGAGGATAACGGTGCCGTATTTCCGTTCGAGGAGGTACTGGCGCTCGTCTGTCCCATGAAAAATCAGACCGGTTGAGGCAATCGCAATCCGAAAAGGGCAGCGGGCAATATCTTCTGCCCCGCGGGTCTTGATGATATGCCCTTTCGGATCCATCCAAACTTTCTTTGCAGATGACCAGACTGCACTGGGAATGCCGAGCATATCCGTAAGTTCCACTTGCCACTGCAGCGTCAGGGTTGAGGGGCAAAGGATGAGTACCGGTCCATCGTCCAGAAGGGCGGAAAGCATGGCACTGGCAGCGAGCGAAAGGGTTTTCCCGACGCCTACTTCGTCAGCCAGGAGCAAACGCGCCTTGCCGTAGGTTTCTCGATGGTGGAGGAACATGGTCACGAAAGAACGCTGCCAGGGTTGTAGTTGTTCGCCGCCGTGATAAATGGGGCTTTCGGCTAAAACCGCGCCGGGTAACTCCTCCGTCTTTGTTTCTTCAAAGCGAATTTCCACCCGCTCAGCGACCCGTTTGATTTCTTCAATGATCGCATCCGGAAGAGGATAGGCGTTTTTCCAGAGCGCGTCAAACTCCTCTTCAACCCAGATAACACCTTCTGCAGAAGTATCCTCCCAAAGAATTTCGTAGTTCTGTGAGAAGGCACTTTTCGTCTCATTGATCGAACCAAGAAAACAGGTCTTTGAACCATCCGCAGCTTCGATAACGCCTGCCTTACCATGGATGAAGACCCGATCCTTGGGTACTACCCTGATCTCTACTCGACCGCTGCTCAACAGATCATATAATCGCCGGTAGCGTTCCTTATGCAGCAACGCTTCGACCTCGGAGGGTACATCGTTCCAGCGTTCCTTGAGGGCAGTCTCGCGGGCATGTTTGGAAACTGCCACATCCGCGGCATCCAGTTCGCTGTTGCAAACGATTTGAACGATAGGGATATTGGCTATTTCTTCGCCCACCAGTTCAAAAATCGAGCTGCGGAAATAACCAGCGATACGTTTATAAGACTTGGCTTTTTTGAGCCTATCGCTCAGGAAAGCCTTGGCGAGTGCCTGCCGGCGGGATGAAAAGCGGTTGATTTGGCTCATCATTGATTACCCCAATCTTTGATTTTTCAGCAGTTCGCTCAGAACCCGGGCGGCGCTGGCTTCCTCTGGTCGCAAGACAGTTAACTGGCGGGTAAGATAATCTGCCAGTTCAATAGCCAGTTCGCGCTGGGTCATATCCCCGTAATAATTGGGGATGTTAAGCATCAGATGCGCCAGCACTTCGCCGCCGTCCATGTTCTTCATCAATTCCATTACAGCATACAGCACCGCCCGCAATACGGATTGGTATAATTGCGACCCTTCGTTCATTTCAGCCCGCCCGAAGTCGAGCGCGCCCTTCAGTCTGGCTTCGTTGGCTTTTTGATTGGCAAGCAAAATTCTGAAATCGCGCACTTTGAAGGCTTTGGCAAAATTCTGGTAATTATCGAGGGTTTTCAGACCGCGCGCTTCCATGTCGAGCATCTTTAGATAAAAGCGTTCCACCCCGCCGAGTTTATCCCATTGAGGTTTGGCGATGCCTTTGGGCACCAGGCATTGGTTGGCTGTATCCACCGCAAATTCGATCAGACCATCCACGAAAGTCTGCTCCCCTTTCACCCGCGGACGCTGCGATTCAGTGGTCATATCCCTTCCATCAATGATGGCATAACGGGTCAGCACGCGCAAAGCCGCCGCATAACCAGCCATCTGGATATCAGCATCTTCGAATACGTTTTCATCGCGGTACAATCCCCTGGCTTGTTGGTTAAGACCGGTGAGCGACTGCACCTGGGCGTCCACTTCTTCCTGGATTTCCCATGCCAGGTCATCGCGGGTAGTTTTATTCGTTCCTGTCCTTTTTCGAAGAACGAGCAACACCGTCCCTTTAACATTATTTCCCTGGCGCAAGGCGCTCTCGGTTTCGGTAACCACGTACCAGGCAGCCGTAACCTGCAGCCCGGCAGCCCACACGATGTTTGCCATATCCGCCCAGATGGAACCGGACTGGTGGGTGAACATGATGACCTGGATGCCGTTATCCGGCATACATTCGGTCATGCGGCTATAGGCTGCCACCATGCTGCGGCGAAAATCCTCGCCTTCACCCGTAATCGCAAGTGTCCGGCGGCTGTCCCACACCCAATCGGCAAACTCGGGCGGTGGGTTCTTGCGCAGCCAGGCGATGAAAAACTCCAGAATTTCCTCATACTTTACCGCATCACCATAAGGAGGGTCTGTAATATAAACCGAAATTTCTCTATTTAATTGATGTGCTGGATTTGCATAAATTTCCGTTTCCACTGAATCCATTATTGAAAATGACTTATATCTTTGTAATAAAAAACTTTCGGAATATTTAACACTTCTACATCCATAATTCATTAGAGTATTAAGTGCTTGATTATCGAAAATTCCGACAGTTTCTCCACCTCCACCTGCACTGGGATGCCAACGACTAGAACGACAATTATTATTTAATATTTGAGCAAACCCAAATTTAAGTTTGGCATCACTAAATTGATTAATCAATCCACCTATTAATAACTGCCGGGGGTTAAATAGATGATGCCAATACGTCCAACCACGAGTACGGATTGGCTCATCCGTTTTGCCACCTGGTTCAATCCGCATATCCGGTAACCATCCCTTTTCTTGCCATTCCTCTAAATTATCAACCATGAACTGTTCAACTATTTTTTCCCGCACATGATCAGCTTGTGTGACAGTACGAAATTGATATTCTCCTCCCTTTCCGCTCTTTCTGGATTTTAACCATTGGATGCAATAAAGACGCTCTTGAAAGATATCTTCTGATTGAGGTAAAAAATCGTTTTTTTTCCATAATCGCAAGCGGTTTCCAGTGCTGCCATCTTCTTTGCGGTAGTCGCCCCGCAAGGTTGAAATTTTCGTACGGAATTCTCTTCCATCAAGGTTATGCACTAAGTATGCATCATCCCCGCGTTTTTCTCTTTGAACCGTTCCTTTTACGGCTTCAGCCAGTTCTCGGTTGGTGACACCTGACCGAATTGATATATCATAGCGTTTGTTTGTCGGATCCGGCACCAGTTCCGCGATTACTTTGTAACCCTTGCTGATCACCCGGCTGGGGAGCATGGGGACCATCCAGCCGCTTTCAGGGCAGCGCACTTCCAGACAATATAAAAAGACTTTAGCGCGCCAACCTTGCCCGTCCGTTTCAACACCAAGCTGGTCAATTTCCGTCTGCACTTTGCGGACCAATTCCTTTTGATCCTTGATTAATTTTGTGCGGTTTTCAGTAGATCCGCCGATGATATTGAATGCACCCCAGGTAAGCATGCAGGCTACTGGATTAAGATCAGATGCATATACGTCACATCCCAAGCGGGCGGCTTCAAATGGAATCTGTCCGGAACCGCAGAACGTATCCGCCACCCGTGGACGGTGCCCAAAGCGCATGATGCCCAATTGTTCAACCAGTTGCGGCATGGAGTGTGCTTGCGTCCTCAGATGGGCGTTGATCTCCTCCCAGATGTGATCAAATAAGGCATCACCGCATTCCTCGGTTCTTTTGCCAGACTCAACCCATTTTTTGAAAGAGCCAACTTTTCCGCTGGACTGGTACTCGGCTAAAATCGCACGGCTGGCTTTGTCTTTTTTAGCTTCCAGTCGCTTTTGCATTGAACTATCATCCATCCCCATCAGCATCTCGAAGATAGTTAGATCGCGCACCGGATCATCTGTGGCGGGCAGCAGGCAACCCAGAACGCATGCTTTGGCTAATACTAGCGGTTTTCTCCCCTTCCAATAACTACCTAATGCGGTAAGGGTCTTACCATGTACAGCCATCTGCTCCTTATAGGCTTCAGTTGAAATTTTTTGTACCGGTAATAAACGTTCAATCAGCGCCGGGGCATTTTTCAATGAAAACGGGATTACAGTATCTGTCATTTCAAATCCTCGAAGATTGGTAAATGGAATTGGTCATGTTCGACGGGTCTCGGGCGGCGTTTTGGGAGATTGGCTTTCTCGCCATCGGATAAGGCGGAAAACAATGCCCGCCGCCAGCCGCGCTGGGTGTCTTCCGGCAGCCCGGCTTCGGCGGCTGTCATCGAAAAGAGCCACCAGCGTTCTTCCGGGCGCAGGGCAGCCCATTTATTGCAGATAACCGGAATCTGCTCATCTGCCGCGGTCTCGGCTGCCCAAGCCAGCACGCACAATTCCTTGCCGAGTAAACGGTCAACCAGATTAGTGCCGCTGTGCCAGCGGCTGGTATTCACATTGGCGGCTTTCAGACGGGTGTTGAATTCATGCCGGGCAGTTTCCGCAATCTCTGACCAGACCAGACGGGTTAATAGGACGCGTTCTTCGCCAACCGGAATGCCGCCTTCCTGTCCGCGGTAGCCGTAATCTTCTACAATTAAAACGGGACGGCTGCGGGCGGCTGGGATCTCCACCCGGAAGATATGCGCGCCAAAGGCATCCGGCGCGCCGAAATCAACCGTCTTGGGACGTTCATTCACTGTTCCACATCCCCCGTTTGCAGCACAATACCGAGCTTGCTGGCAAAGTCTTTCAGATCGTGCCCGGATTGGAAGTGTGCCTTGCGGAAAGTGAGCGTGACCGGGGTGTCTGATGTGAATTTTTCCAGGACTTTGCTTAGAATGGTTTCGACAAAAGCGGCTTCCACCGCAATTTCACCGATGGTCAATGAGATCACCTGACTACTCTGTCCAACGGTCAGGACAATCCCTTCCAGGGTGGCAGTTTTTTCGGCGGCTTGCTTGAGTGCTTCGAATGTTTTCCCGCGCGAGTCAAGCTTGCGCCCGCTGCGCGAAACAAGCCGCCCGGGTTTAACCTCATCAATTTGGACCCCTTTTTTGCCTTTGGCTGGGTAACGAAATTCATGCTTTGTCTCAATCCCGTCGGCTTCGGCAAAAACCCGCAAGATAACCTCGCCATCATCGATAAGAACCGTTCCATCACGCACCATGCCCTCGCGTGGTTCGCTGCCGTCCAGGGTATAGCGGATCACGCCTTTCGGGGCTACCAGCAGTTCAACGCTGCGCTGACCGTCATTTTCGACCAGATTATTGCGCACAACAAGTTTGTTCGTCCAGGTAACTATTTCACCTGTTTGGTATTGAGCGGATGGGTCTATGACCAGAAAATTCACCCGCAACGCTTTGGTGGTCAGCGCTTGTTCGGTCAAGGTTGGACTGTTGTTGGAAACGGGAGCATCTTCGGCATAATGAATGCGCGCCGCCGCTCCGGCATTTTGAGGGTTGATACGCAGACGTACCTGACCCTCATCATCGGGCTCGGTTTCAGCAATGATTTGAGCCGATGTGCATTTCATCTTTGGTTTTTTGGTAACATATCCGGTTCCCAGGTCTTCCCATAGACCACGGTTACAGGCGATCGACTTCAGCGTATCCAGCCCGCGCGGCGGAAGCCACGGCATACCGGCTTGTTCGGCGTATCGATCGACAACATCGGACCAACGCGCCTCATCCTGACTTTCGGGCCATAAAAGGTCTTGCGCCTTGTCGCAGATCGCATCGAAATCCTTATCGATATCGAGGTAAAGTTTTAACGGGTTGGAGGTTAACGTTTTCTCGATTTGTTCCTCACCATTGAAATCCTTCGTAGCGTCGCGGGTCATGTCCAGGGCTTTAGAGGCAAGCATCGGTTCTTTTCCGCCACGGTGAATCGGGAATAAGACTTTGTCAAACAGGTTAAATATCGTGGAGGTAAAATCCAGGGCATAGGTTTGCTGCTTATGCTCCAAGTCCTCGCGTTGGGGATGACCTTTGGGAATGCGCCCGTCCGCTTTCTGGGAGGCATAGAGTTGGCGGGCTGCCTTCTCCACGCTTCCCATCGCGGTTTTATCTCCCGTAAGTACGCATAGATTGTTTTTCTGGGTCAAGCCGTCAAAAAACTTCTGAACTTCCTCAGGAGGGATTTTACTGTCGGGACTGACGACCAGTAGCACGCGTTTATTGCGAACATGGTTGACCACTTCATCCAACCGCGGAAGGGGCAATACCTCTTCATAACAGGTTTTACGGGTGGCTTTGAACATCTCACGCAGCCGCTGCCGGATAAGATCATCCACCTGGGGTTCAGGGGCATCGTGCGCCAGGCTTTGCAGGAGTTTGGTGAGGTTCTCCTGCCGGTCGAAATAATAGCGACTTTCAGGGGTATGGTGGAGATACCAGGTGATTTTCTCCAACTCCTCAAAAGCCGCCAGGAAGTCGGATGCTTCGCGTAAAGGTGAGATCAGGCTTTCAACCATTTCCTCGCGGGTGAGCCCTTTCACGGCATTGACTGCCGTCGAGAGGCTGGCAGTCAGCAGCAGGGAACCAAGCTGGGTAGCGGCTTCTTTGCCGCTTTGGAGATCAATTACCTGGGCATGGGCGGCTTGGTGGGCATCCCAAAGGTCGGTCGCTATCACATCCCGCATGCCGGAAATTTCGGTGAGCTTGTCACGCACATCGGCAATCGAGAGATCAAAATGCTGCGGACCAATCAGGAAAACATCGTTTGCCGGACGCTCCCAGACTGACTTAAGCAAACGCGAAACCAGCTCAATCAGCCCCCGGGTTTGTTTGAAATCCTCATTTTCTTTGAATAGGGCAATGACATTCTTTAAGCGGGGATGGAAAGGGTAAGTGGCGATAATCTCGTCCGCGATTGCCTCAGCGCCGCGATTGGCGGTTTTGGCTTTGGCGGCTTCTTCCAATTTGCGTCCGTAAGCAGATGCGATATCTTCGATCTCGGCTTTGTCTGGCATCGCCTTGAAGAGCCGCTTACGCAAAATGTCATAGATTTCATTGGCAGCCAGGTCAACCGGGGTAATATTGCGTTCAGCGCGCCCCAGCTCAGCGCGGGCATCTTCAAGCGCACGGTTGATGAGGTTGGTGCCGGTGTGGTAAGCAGCGGCGAGATCCGAGACGACAACACACACGTTCTTTTTCTTGCCTGCCGCGGTCAATAAATTGGCGAAAGCGCGGGTGGCGATGTCTGCAACGGTGCCATTCCCTACTTTTGATAAATCATAATACTGGAAGTAGGGTGGCATCTCGTCGAAGAGGATAAGGATGGGTTGATCTCCTTCGAAAAGTTTGAGCCAATCCTTCTCGTCCGGCGCTTTGGGACCGCCAGTCCAAAAAGAACGAAACTGTTCGCTTTTTCCCAATTGGTTGGCAATTTCTCCCCAGAAAAAGTGCTCTGGATTATTGCGCCCGTTGAATGCGGCGATGTTCGCAGAATCAAAGGTTGAGGCGTAAATTGAATCGCCGCAATACTGCCTGCGAAGTTCAGGGAATTTTGCCAGAAGCCCAAAACCAACCAGAAGGTGGGTTTTACCGCCTCCCATAGCCTGTTTGAGATGAAAAATAGCCTGGGTAGAAACACCCGCCAAGCGGGCGATGCCTTCTGTGATCAGGTCTTGCATACCCTGGGTGATAAATGTTTTCTCAAAGAAGGCTGAACCATCACCCTCAATATGAATCAATTCATCCAGTTGTTCAATTTGGTCACCTAAGGTGATCGATAAGGCATTGGGTTGAAGTTGGCAAGCATCCCTTACAGTTTTCATAATCTTTCTATTTGCATCCTTCGCTTAATGGAATCGTTAATGATTTTCTGGTAATGAACGGTTTTATGTTTTGCCAGCCGGTCGAAAGGAAAGGGCAGATTCTCTGCGCTCAAACGGGTTTAGATGTCCACCCATTGCTGGATCCAATCGACCTGCTTTATGGTTTGTGTATAACTTATAATACACAAATTGGATTGTATGTCAAATTATAGCATAAGAGAGAGATAAAATTGGGGTGGGTTATGAACTATTAAAAAGACCCTAAAGGTCGAAAAGAAGACCTTTAGGGTCAGGATACGTGTTTCACCATTCAAAACCTGAGTACCCTACTGGCTTTATCAGCCAGTTTTTTCAAAAAACAAATTTTAGTTTTTGGTTTACGTTGCTTTACGTTTGACGTACGTTTGTAACCCTATTTGCTTTAC
>JBAXBF010000105.1:0-9826 GCA_037142095.1 Chloroflexota bacterium | reverse complement strand
TGGTAAGCAATGAAAGAAGCCAAAAATAAATTTTTAGAACAATTTCCGCAATTTGTTAATACCAGAATCATAGATGAACTACGTCAGACAGAATATGAACGATTAGATCGATTAGGACATATATACCTGGATTATACTGGTGGAGGTTTATATGCTGATTCACAAATTCACGCACATTCTGATTTATTGTTAAAGAATGTTTTTGGGAATCCCCATTCTTCTAACCCCACATCAATAATCGCAACGGAGTTGGTCGATCAAGCCAGGGCATACGTGCTCGAATTCTTTAACGCTTCACCAGATGAATATGTCTGCATTTTCACGCAGAACGCCAGCGGGGCGCTGAAATTAATTGGCGAATCCTACCCATTTTCACAAGATAGTACTTATCTATTAACTTTTGATAACCATAATTCTGTGAACGGGATTCGAGAATTTGCCCACACCCGAGGAGCGCATGTCGTCTATTCACCAATCACATTACCGGATATGCGGCTTGACCTCGAAAAATTAAAGGCATCACTATTTCAAACACCCGCAGGAACGCACCAATTATTTGCCTACCCAGCTCAATCAAATTTTTCTGGTGTTCAACACCCATTAGAATTGATTGACTTTGCCCATGAAAAAGGCTGGGACGTACTTCTTGACGCCGCTGCTTATGTTCCTACTAACTATTTGGACTTAAGTAAAATCCATCCTGACTTTATATCTCTCTCTTTTTATAAAATTTTTGGCTATCCGACTGGAGTGGGCGCATTAATCGCTCGCCATGATGCTATGGAAAAGCTGCACCGCCCTTGGTTTGCTGGTGGAACGATCACTGTCGCTTCCGTTCAAGGAAATCGGTATTATCTCCACCAGGGAGCGGAAGGTTACGAAGATGGTACGCTGAATTATCTTAGTCTACCGGCTGTGGAATTTGGTCTGCGTCATATTGCTAAAATCGGATACGATCCTATCCATACCCGGGTTACCTGTTTGACGCAATACTTATTAGATGAGTTACTCCGCCTACGTCATAGCAATGGAGCTCCATTAGTCCGTATTTATGGACCTGCAAACATAGATATGCGCGGTGGAACAGTAACTTTCAATTTCTATGATCCGAACCGGCACTTTATTGATCACCGACGCGTCGAGGCGAGAGCAAATGAACACAATATTTCATTACGAACCGGATGTTTTTGCAATCCAGGAGGAGGTGAAATTGCCCTTGGTTTGACATCGGAACAATTGAATTCCTGTTTTATTCATCACCGATGGATGACTGCTGATGACTTCCGGCGCTGTATCGATGATACCAGTACAGGTGCAGTCCGTATTTCGCTTGGATTAGTTACCACTTTTGAAGATGTTTACCATCTAATCCGGTTTGCATGCAGTCTCACCGACCAGAATGCCGCTAATATCTAGTCATCCAAATGAGTATCAGCATCAGAAATCTCGTGAGTGCCTGCATGGATATGCAGCAACAAATGGATTCATTTGTAAATACGACGAAACTAGACACATATAAAATCTCAAAGAATTATCCTGATCTTCTTCAAATGCATCAGGATATCCTGTCTCTGATAAAATGCACAGAACAAATATGCCAAGAACACGATCTTTCTCCATCAAGATTACCCGATCCTTCTAAACTAGCGTACGGCTGGTTGCGCTTCCTTAGTACCGAAAAAAAGAATGGCGATTTAAACTTGGAATATCATCTCAAATCGTTGGCTTTAGCGTACCATTACCTATCGAAAGCCCAAAACGAACAAAAAATATCTTCTTTACGAAAGAAACTTAGCTTCCATCTGACATTCTATAATACGCCAGCTTTGTTTCGGGCTCGCCAACAAGGAATGGATTTTTTTGTCACCTTTCATGAAGGATTTATTCATGCACCACCAGAAGTCATCGAATCTTTGGTACTTGTAGTTTCCGGAAATGATACTGCTACCCATAAAGCTAAATTCCGCACTTATGCTCTAACGAAGGCGTTTTCTGAAAACAACCAAGTCCTAAAATTTCTTGATAACCATGACAATAAAACTGCAATGGGTCGACACTATAACTTGGAGAATATCTTCGATCGTGTAAACCATGAGTACTTTGACAATATGTTCACTCAACCCAGGCTTGAATGGAGTCGTACGCATTCAAAACGTAATTTGGGAGCATACCGCCCCGATTCAAACAGTTTGATTTTTTCCAAAATCCTGGATAATCCTAAAGTCCCTGAGTTTGTGCTTGAATTTGTAATGTACCATGAACTGTTACATAAACAAATGGGGATCAAAATAGTCAATGGACGTAGTTACTCCCATACTAAAAAGTTTCGCTCGGCAGAACGCCAATTCTTGCGCTATGATGAGGTTGAAAAAGTTTTAAGATCCCTTGTCCATAAGCATTAAATAATAATGGAGGGTATCTGTTTAGATAACCCTCCTTGACCATATTTAGATTATTAATTGTCGCGAGAAATTTGATTTGCCTGACGAACTAAATCTACAAATTCACTAACATCATTATCATCCTCTGGCATTTTTCTGCTTACACGTTCCACATCCTCGAGGATACCAGCCAGATTGCTATTTTGTGCCCAGTAGCTATCCCGAATTACTTCTGCAAATTCCGCTACAAGAATATCCCATTGAAAATATGGTGATGCTTTAGTAAAGGTCGAAGATAACTCTTCATCATAAAAATCATGCTTTGTTTCGGTTACCTTATGAGTATCTGGATCTTCCCACCGTAAATGAATCGTAGCGATCCTTCCTTTAGCCTCAGGTTGAAGTTTAACTTCATACAATGCAGTAACACTATGTCCAGCACCTATTTCTCCAGCATCTACTTTATCATTCCGAAAATCCTGGTCTGCCACAGCACGGTTCTCGAAACCTACTAACCGATACCGTGACACCACTTCTGGATTGAAATCTACCTGAATTTTGGCATTCATAGCAATCGTTTGTAGAGTACTGGTCAAATTCTGTACAAAAATCCTTTTTGCTTCCGTGATCGTATCGACATAAGCGTAAAAACCATTTCCCTTATCTGCCAATTGTTCCATTAGAACATCATTGTAGTTACCCATTCCAAAACCTATTGTCGTGAGTGTTATCCCTTCGCTTGCCCTAGCTTTGATAGTCTTCCAGATATCTGCAGCATCCGTCTCTCCTACATTTGCCACGCCATCCGAACAAAGGATTACCCGATTTATGCCTTCTGGTTTGAAGGCTTTCAATGCCATAGAATAACCCAATTGCAATCCAGCCTCTGCATTCGTAGATCCTTCTGGTTCCAAAGCATTAATCGCTTCAAGAATAGTCTCCTTCTGACCCGCTTCAACAGGCGGAAGTACAATGCGTGCTTCTGTACCATATACAACTATACCAACAGTATCTGTCGAACGTAACTGTTTCACCAACAGTTTCAAAGCTTTTTTTACAAGCTCCAGACGATTCTCCATTTCCATCGAACCAGACACATCGATCACAAAGACTAGGGAAACATCTTTTCGTTCATCATCAGAAACAGCATAACCTTGAAGACCTATGCGCAACATGTAATATTTATCGGACTCAGTAAAGGGAGTCGGACCACCATCCATATGAATAGCAAAAGTCTCTCCATGTTTGGGAAGTTCATATCCTTGCTCAAAATAGTTCACAAATTCCTCAACTCTCACGCTATCCTGAGGAGGCATATTCCCATCATTAATAAACCGCCTTGCAACTGTATAAGAGCCTGTATCAACGTCCAGGGCAAATGTAGATAGATGATCATCTTCAGTATCGATAAAGGGATTTACACCATAATTTTTAAAGAAATTATCAGCATAGGGTTGTCCGTTCGGAGGAGCTAATGTGGGCATAGGTGCATACGATGGAGCGACCGGGAGTGGAGCAATAGCCCCTGCACTTCCTTTGGCTGCTTCCGCAGGAGCCTCAGCTTCCAACATTGCACTTGATGTTGGTTGAACCACCTGATCTGTTTGCGTTGGAGATGAGTCTTTCTGACTTGTTATCTCATCCTCTGTACTTTGCTGTGATGGTTTTTTTTCCTGGGTCACTGTAACATTGGAATTAGAAGATGATAAGGTTTTAGTAGCATTTGGTTTATTAATGATCTTCGTTGCCGTTGGAGAAACGCCACTATTTTCACAAGCAAGCATGGCAAAAGCCAAAACAAGAATCGCAGAGATCATAGAAAATACCAGTTTTGTTTTCATAGTAAGTCTCCTTTTCTACCGTTATAATTGATTGATTATTCTAAAGACGTCAGAAATCACTTAATTGTTCCAAAATCGAAGGAAATGTGGTAAATTATTCACATGGAATTCATATCAGAAAATGCCCCTTCAGGAAAACAAATCCGGCTTACTTCATTAGCATCCTGCGCAGGTTGAGCATCCAAACTTAATGCGGCAACGCTAGCGCAGGTTCTGCGCTCTACGGATAATATCTTTTCTTCCTATGATTTTCCTGACCTGTTAATCGGTTTGGATAATCCTGACGACTCGGCTGTCTGGAGAATAGACGATAACCGCGCCTTGGTTCTATCTACTGATTTCTTCACACCGGTTGTTGATGATCCATTTGATTACGGATCCGTAGCAGCCAGCAATAGTCTTTCAGACATATATGCGATGGGAGGACAACCTTTTCTCGCGTTAAGTATTGCAGCGTTTCCGCCAGACCTTCCAGTAGGTTTTCTGGGTGAAATCTTGCGCGGCGGAGCAATTAAATGTCGCGAAGCTGGCGTCATCATTGCCGGAGGCCATACCATACAAGATAAAGAACCCAAATATGGGTTGGTCGTCGTTGGATTTGTCCATCCCCATCATATCCTCACCAAAGGAGGCGTACAACCGGGGGATGCATTGGTTTTGAGTAAACCACTGGGTTTCGGTACAACACTCACCGCCTTCAAACAAGACAAAGCTAGCCTTCAGGATATTACTGAAGCTGTCAAATGGATGAAGATATTAAACAAATCCGCAAGTGAATTGGCTTTAGAGTTTGGCAGCAACGCCGCAACTGACATCACTGGATTTAGTCTTATCGGACACGCCTGGGAAATGGTATCTGCATCTCAAGTGGGATTTCGGTTTATTTATAATGACATTCCGATGATAGAAGGTGCTTACCGTTATGGGAGCAAGTATTTATTCCCGGGTGGTGCTCATGATAACCGAATCAATTTCGGTAGTCATGTTCAATTCTCTCCTAAGATTGAAGAATTCATGCAGCTTTTGCTGTTCGATCCTCAAACCAGCGGAGGACTACTGATGTCCATTCCTCAACAAAACCTCTCCGCAATGATAGCACGCGCCGCTCAAATTAACCAGCCGTTATGGGTCATCGGTGAAGCAGTTGCAGGAGACCATATTGAAGTGGTATAATAGGGATAAGGATAATTAACTATGAAATGGTTTCGAATCCTATCTATATCATTATTTGTGCTCGTTGCTTGTAATTTCTCCAACATCGCCAATTCTGCAAGCATCGCTCTCAGGCCTGCAGTTCCAGACGTAGCACATGCGAGTGTACCTGCCACTCCTACTCCCACAATCAGCCATGAACCTTTACTAGTTGAAACCGCTGCGGAACTGACCGTTGAAGCGATACAGACCGGCATCCTCTTCGAGAATAAAGTTCAAACGGCCGTTGCACAAACGCTCGAAGCCAGAGAAAAGCTTCAGAACTTAATCCAAACTGCTATTGCAAGAACACAGGCTGCCCAGGTTCCAAGTCAAACACCCGCTCCTTCTCTGACCTCAACCATACAAATTGCAAATGTCTTTCCTCAGGTGCAGGTTACCCCCGTTCCAGTTTTTGATCCACTCTTCGCTAACGCATATGTTTATAAATATGGTTTTATGGAGTGGAATAAATATCTCGTTACTCTTCAATTGTCCAACAACGTGATGGGAAATTACCGTGCTGTCATCGGGGGTAGTGATTACAAATGTACAATACAAAATGGTTATCCCAACCGGTTGTACTGTGTCGGTCCTTCTATACGAGGTGGTTCACAAGCGGTCAATATCTACGAAGATAATACCAACCGCCTCGTTTATATAACGCAAGTTACTCTGCCGCAATGGACACCGACCACTGTTAAATATTACAACTGTAATAAATGGTATTGTAAACCACCGTACACATGTAATCCAACCTATTGCAATTGCAACTATTGTAATTACAATTATGACAACTGCAATACTTACGGTTATGATGACAGAAATGATCACTATAACGCACAGGGAAAATGCTATTACTATGATAAGAATGGGAACTGCCGTTATTGTAAAAACGGGAATCTATGTAAGTAGTTCTGAATGTTAAGAAGTCTGGCGTGGATCCGCCTTTACAGGAGGTATATTTCGTCCACGCCCACAAATGCGACAGGTATCCACCGATTGAGAATAAGGTTCTCCACAACGCGGGCATTTATAATAAGTATCCCAGGCATCGATTAAATCTTGGTACGCTTGACGCTCCCGTTCGGCTTCAATGGCATATGCTTTCTCGCGTGCATCCGCAGTTTCTTTAATTATTTGCCAAACCCGGCTTTCCAGATTCAAGTCTTTAGCAACCTGGGCAGCATCAAATGCTGTGTCCAAAGCATTTTGTGCCATTGTAACAGCTTCTCCAATCCCACTTCTGTGTTGCCATAACAATAATCCGCGCATTGCAAGATCAAGGAATTTCTTTCCCCCTTCGCGGGCGGTTTCCCAAAGACTTTCAGATGTTAAATCACTTACATTAACCTGCAATACTTCCTGTACCTGATTCAACAATACAGTAATTGCGGGTACATACTTACCCCCATCCGGCGGTTTTAGATAAATGGTAACTTGTAGATTTTCTTCCGCTCCCTGAACATCCGTATCTGTTGTGCGTCCATTATCAAAGGTCGTTTCTAACGCATTTGCTATAACGCGGGGTGGAACTCCTTTCCAAGAGGCTGAACCATCCGTTGAAATTGCTCCAGCCACCGCCCCGATCCCGACTACCGCGGCAATTCCTGCCAAAGCCGTTTCCACTGAATCAGTATCATTGCCAACTGCTGAAGTTTTCGCTTGAGCATCAATTTGAACAAATTTTTCTTGGAGCGCAGAGAGCCTCTCACTCTGGGAACGATTACGCTTCATGATCTCTCCTTTACGAATAAGCGCATTAGGCAAATCTTTTGGGGAAAATGAAGTACCGAAAAATTTCCTATCAGTTGAAGATAGCATCTGAAAAACAGCTTTTTGTTCATCATTCAAAGAAGTAAGTTGTTCAGGCGACAAGTCACTAAAATCAAATTCCGTTTGTTCCATCTCTTTCCTCCACTGAAGACGATATCGGTATAGTTAAAGCCACTACAACACCAGGACCATATTCACGGTTATAAAGAGAACAATTTCCACCTGCTTCCCAGACAAGAGCAGCAATAGTACTTAAACCCAATCCCATACCTTTTACACTGCCTGTGAAATCTTTCTCTCCTTGATAGAACGGTAACCATGCCTGGCTTATTTGTTCAGGTGAAAGTAACACACCATCATCACTGATTTTTATACTTATTTTGTTTTCGTTCGAAGAAGTAATCACAATTTCTACATTCGGTAGTTGTTGGGGATGAAACTTCTTTGCGTTTTCCAATATTTCCCATAAAAGCCATTCCATCGCCTCTTCTGACAACTTTAGATGAAAACTTTTAAGACTTTCTGGGCAAATCACTTGAAGAGAATTTAGTTCAAGTCGTTGATAGATTTGGCTGGTAAGTAAATCTAAACTCTCTAAACAAAATCCACCGCCAAGTTCACCACTGCGAACGACCATCGGAGCTTGAAGGAATTTTAGCATATCTTCGACATCTGATTCCAGATTATTCGCTGATTGACTAATATAGCTCATCGCCTCAACCATTTCTGGAGTCATTTTATCGGCATCCATCTCTAGTAACTGTAAACTGGTGAGAAGGACAGTCAATGGGGTACGCAGTTTATGCATAACAGTGGATCTAAATGTTTGCATATCCCGTTGTGTATTCATCTGCTGGGTAACATTTTGCATCCGAACGAGGTATTGAATTTCTGATCCAACGATATATTCATGCTTCGTTATTTGTATCCAAAAGGCGTTTGCAAGCGCAGTCTCAGGACGTACCAAGTAGCCAATGTTCATTTGTCCAAGCGGCCAGGATTGCCAATCTTGAGCTGGTTCGTATTTATACTGTTTCCTAACCAGGTCAAGGAAATTTCCCAAGGGTCTCTCTTCTTGTGGATCCGATCCAAAAAAGATAAATGCTTGATGATTAGCATACAACACTTGATCTTGATCATTAATCACCACATAACCATCTTCCGACTGCGCTATCACCCATTCGAAGCGAGCTCGTTCAGCATGCAATCGCCGATAACGATTTAAGCGTATAATCGTATGTACCCGGGCAATCAACTCAGCCTCATCGACAGGTTTCGTTATAAAATCATCTGCACCAGCATTAATTCCTTCCAGACGTGAATCCTTATCATCCAAAGCAGTAACGAGCACAATTGGTACTTCAGCCAATCTTGGGACATCACGAAGGTACCGGCAAACTTCAAATCCATCCAAATCTGGCATCATTACATCCAAAATGATCAAATCTGGGGTCAATTCTGCTGCCTTTTCAATGGCTTCCATACCATTTGTAGCAAATGATAACTCATAATCTTCACTATGCTGGGAGTGAGTTAATATGCCTTTTACGACATTACGAGCAATCAAATTATCATCAACAATTAATATTTTACTCTTTGCCATTTATTCACCTATCTATTGGGGGGGTGGTTTCATTACAGACACTTGAATCACACAAGGATCATAATTTCGCCCTTGATTATCCGTTACAACAAGACGTAAGAGATATATACCTTCTGTCAGACGTGAAGTATCCCATTGTCCAAGCATATCATCTCTTTTTGGAGATGTCCATGCCAGAATTGCTTGCCAGTTTGTTTGCCCTGGGCTTGAGAATTCGAATTTATAAAAGCCAAAATTATCTACATCAGCGGTACCCTGAATTTGGACAACACCACTGACACCACTGCCAGAGGCAGGTGAAGTTATATTGATTTTATCTGCGATACAATTTACGCGCGGGGTACTTTCGGCATTAGGTATAACAGTCCCTGTTGACCGATCTTCAACATTGGTTACAGGATTTGGAGAAGGAGTGGTCGGTGCCAAAGTGATTGTTTGAGTCGCCAATACATTTAGGGTTGGCGTGAAAAGAGGACTGACATCAGGGACAATCGGACTCACAAAATAAACCAATACAAACTCAAGAGATGCGAGGATAATGAAAAACAACAATCCTGTTGCAGAGCGGTTAAGCCTACGTTGGGCACTTTCATGTTCAAGCCCAAAGGCAGCCTGTCCCATTTCTCTCCATGCACGCATAAACTGGCTAATATAAATCACTCCACCCAACCCCAATAATAAATATATATAAACTTCAAAATCTTTGAAGAAAGTTAGTAAACGTGCGATAGGAAATTCTGAAAGAGGTATCATTTCAACCAGTAAACCACCTTCTCTACATCCACCTCAAATGGACCATTCTTATCTGCACCAATAAATAAACCTAATTTCCCTAACTCGTAAGTTTTATCTTCCAAAGTGGATAATAATGTGCCATTCCCGTACAAAGAGATATTATGATCTACTGCCAGTACACCCAGGGTATTTTTTTGTTCTGCTCCAGCATTGATCGATTCCGAGAATGTCCAATTTTGAAGACTAATAAAATTCAAGCCGTCCCATATATATATACGGAATTCTCCATCACAAGAATA
>JBAXBF010000104.1:0-9829 GCA_037142095.1 Chloroflexota bacterium | reverse complement strand
TCGCCGACCTTCAAGTGGAACGTGGTTTCTAATTCGGCATCGTATTTCTTGCAGGTGGATGGGAGCGGCGGAAATGTGATTAGGAAATGGTACACTCGAGAACAAGCAGGTTGCAATAGTGGGACGGGGGAGTGCTCAGTTCTCTCACCTGTGACACTGGGGTTGGGGAATTATACATGGAAGGTTGAGACATGGAATTCGGCAGGAGGATACGGAGCCTGGAGCAGCCAGGCGAGTTTCACAATTCAATAAAAGGGGACATTTAGTACCGACACCAACCTAATCTCAAACGACCTTATTGCCGATAACATTAAGGTATAATAATGGTATATAACGCCTTTTAAGGGTTATTATGTATCTCAATTGTTAGATATGTTGTTATTTTAAGGTGCCGCGATGGATATTATTGCTTCACAAGCAACACCCCTGATCTCGCGAGCCGGCGCCTCCACGCTTGGGCTGCAAATCAACCAACGTTTTGCCGCGGAAGTTCTTAACGTGTCTGGGGATCAAGTTACTTTGATTCTGGAAGGGACGCCTTTCGTTGCAAGGATGACGTCTGCGGATCAGGCGGCTGCCCTGCAAGAGCAGGGTACAGCCAATTTCTTGGTTAAAGAAAACGCGGGCAACTACATTGAATTGCAATTGTTACCGCGCGGTGCGGTGGTTGAGAGGTCTACCCAGGAAGTTGGGCAGTCTTTCGCAACACTTATCCCGAATCTACTGCGTCTGGCAGGTTTGCCGACTGATAAATCGAATACCCTGATTGCTCAAGCGTTACTGCGCCAGAGTTTGCCGGTTAACCCCGATCTGGTTTTTGAACTTCGGGAAATACTCAATAAGACCGGAAGTTGGGGAGAAACCCAGGCGAATGCCGCTGCCCTCCTCAAAGCCAATGGATCCCCACTGACGGCGGAAACGCTGCAACTTGCATTGTCTCAAAATGAGCATATTTCTCTTTCTGACATGATTACCAATTTGCAGAGTCAATTGGAACGCCTGAAGAATAATAATCCGCAACGCTTACCTCAGATTGAACAAACGCTACAATTGCTCAAGCAGATGCAGGTGGATTGGGCAGCTCCAGAAGCCAAACTCACCGAACAATTACACCAGGTTGTAGATATGACCGGGCAACCTATTGAGCGTGAGTTATTGAAGTTCTTACAGAGTAAGGTGCCTGCACTGGCATCCATGGAAGGACAAATTGCCAAGCAGATAAGCTTTGAGAAAGACCTTGCTAAATTTGTGCAGGAAAAAATCACCTTTCTATCGCCCGATGAGCAAGCGGCTTTCACGAAGGAATTGACGACCCTGGTGCAGGCAGAAGGCAATACTTTGAATACAGTGGAAGGACAGGCGTCCTTCGAAAAAGCCTTGACAAATATCGTCCAGAACTACGCCCCGCGCTTAAACACACCGGAAGGGCAGATGGTCCTCAGCCGTGAGATGACGAGACTGATCGATAATTATGGGAAATATTTGAATTCAGCGGAGGGACAGGCAACGTTTGAGCATGAAGTGATCAAATTTGTTCAAAACCGCGCTCCGTTTTTGGATACCCCAGAAAATATTGAGAACTTCCAGCGCAAGCTGTCCAATCTCATTCAAGATCATGCTCATTGGCTGAATACACAAGAAGGGAAAGCTGCTTTTGAAACAGATCTGGTGAAGCTGCTGCAAGATTCACCTCCGCCCGCAACAGAAACGCCAACGACCTTTGACGAGGCACTGACTCAGACTCTTCAAAATAATACTGCCAATTTAAATACCACCAAGAAACAGGATGCCCTGGTTAAGGCTTTAACAGGTTTGATACAAGAACAAGTTCCCTTACTGAAAACACCCGAAGGCAGCGAGGTTCTGCAGAGGGAATTGGCAAATCTCGTGCAGAAGAATGCTTCTAATTTAAACACACCGTCCGGCAGAGCTGCGTTTGAGGCAGATTTGGCTCGTCTCATTCAACCTCAGGCTTCATCGGTTGCGCAAAATCAGGCAGCCCTCGAGAAAGATTTGAATCAGGTGCTGCAAAAAAGTAATGATGCGGTTCCTTTAAATACAGTAAAAGGGGTGCAAACAGCCGCACAGGCTTTGACTGAAGTTATCCTAGGGAATATACCGCTACTCAAAACACCGGAAGGTAGTAAAATCCTGCAGCAAGAGTTGGCGAATCTCTTCCAGAATTCTCACCAACTCAATACATCCGAAGGTAGATCCGATTTTATTGCCTCTTTAATGAGACTAATCCGAAATCAAACGGCTCCTGCTACGGAAAACAAAACACCGCTAGAAAATGGGTTGGCGCAGATTATTCAGAATAATGCTGCCAGCGCCAAAACGGCGAATGGGCAAGAAGCGTTGGTACAGACTCTGAAGGATTTGATCCAAGAATCGGTGCCGCTCCTAAAAAACCCTGAAATTGAAGAGAGGATCCAACAAGAATTGGCGAATCTCGTTCAGGAACGTGCTCCAAAAATGAATACAATAGAAGGAAGAGCCGCACTTGAGTCTGACTTAAAGAAATTATTTCTGAATTCACTTTCTCCTGAAAAAAGGGCTGGTTTTGAGAAAGAATTGACGCGGGTTATTCAAGACAATGCTGCAAACCTGAATACCGCAAGCGGGAAAGAGGTTCTGAGCCGGGCTTTGACGAGCTTGATTCAAGAAGCTATCCCCCTTCTTCAAAATCCTGAAGGCAGAGAAGCCATTCAAAAAGAACTGGCAAATCTGATACAACGATATGGAACAAGTATCAATACAGCGGAAGGCAGATCTGCGTTTGAAGCAGATTTGATGAAAATGCTTCAGCCATCAGCTCCAGCTTCGACGGAAGAACCGGTTATCTTTGAGAAAAAACTGGCTCAGATCGTTCAAAACAATACTGCCAATCCTAATACCGCAAAAGGAAAAGAGGCGCTGACTCAGGCATTGACTGTCTTGATCCAGGAATCTGTTCCGATATTTAATACCCCCGATGGAGGTGAGGTGCTCCAACCGGTAGTAGCGAATCTCGTTCAGAAATATGCTCCCATTCTAAATACACCTGAAGGAAAAGCCGCTCTAGAAGCTAATGTGATGAAGATGATTCAGTCACCAGGTCCATCTTCTGCAGAGGAAAAGGTTGTTTTTGATAAAGATCTGGCGAAAGTTATTCAAAATAATGCTGCCAATCTTAACACTGCGAAGGGCAGAGAGGATCTTGCTCAGGCACTGACTGACCTGGTTAAGGAGAGCGTTCCGATTTTCAAGACGCCGGCCGGGAGTGAGATGATTCAGCGAGAGATGGCGAATCTCGTCCAGAAATATGCTCCAATCTTGAGTTCTTCGGGTGGAAGATACGCTATTGAGGCGGAATTAAGGAAAATGATTCAAAGCGCAGCGCCACCGCTATCACCACCTGTGGAAAAGCAAATTGACCTGGATAAGAAGATAGCTCAAGTTGTTCAAGGGAATGTTGGCGATCTCAATACAGCCAAAGGAAAAGAAATTCTGACACAAGCTTTAACCAAATCGATTGAAGAGTCTATTCCGGCTTTTAAAACAGAGGATGCCAAGCAAGTGCTTCAGCAAGAAATTGCGAGTTTGATGCAGAAATATGCTTCGGAAATGAAGCTGCCAGATGGAAAAGCTAGCTTTAGCGCGGATTTGATGGCATTTATCCAAAAAACCATTTCTTCTTCCATATCTCCCGAGGATCTGGCAACTTTTGGAAAAGAATTGAACCAATTGATCCAAAATAACGCTGGTAATCTCAATACCGTTGAAGGACAAGGTGCGTTATCTCAAGCGTTAGTCGATTTGATGAAGAAATTCTCTCCTTCTCTCGGAGCGCTAAGTGAAGGGGATGCGTTCAAACAAGAGATTAGTAAATTAATTCAGAATTATGGTCAGAATCTCGATAATCCCGATGTACAGGCAGCATTAAAACAGGGATTGACAACGCTGGTTCAGGATTTTCTCTTTGATTTGGATTCTCCTCAGGGACAGAAAGCTCTGGCTCAAGAAGTTTCAAACCTTGTCAAAAAGAATGGCATCCAAATGGATGCATATAAGGGACAGCCAGCGTTCGAAGGAGAACTGGCGAAGATGATTAAAGATATCGCGCCGCTCCTTGCGGAACCTGGCGGTGTTGAAATGTTCCAGCGTGAGTTGGAGAATCTGGTTCAAAAATATGCTTTTCCGCTGAATACAAGTGAGGGTCAGGATGCTTTCCAGGCTGAACTGATGAAAATGATCCAATCTCCAAGTCAGACTAGCTTAACTCCCGAAAATCGTACCGCTCTTGACAAGGATTTAAGAAGTCTGGTTGAGAAAAACACTGCCAATCTTAATACAGCCAAGGGTCAAAATGCCCTGGCTCAACAATTGACTGATCTAGTGAAAGAAATCCTTCCTGGTATTAAGCAGCCGGAAGTTGAGCAAGCCTTTCAGCGCGAGATAAGAAACCTTATTCAGACTCATGCCAGCCAGATGAATACAGCGGAGGGGAAAGCAGCTTTTGGAGCCGATTTAATGAGATTGGTACAGAAAACAGGCGAGGCTTTGCAGACAGACCAGACCGCTTTCCAGAATGAGCTGACAAATGCAATACATACAGAGGTTCAAAACCATCTGGCAAGCCTCAATACAAAAGAAGGACAGAGCAGCTTGACTCAGGCACTGCTGGATGTGGTCAAGAAGCAGTCTCCATTTCTCAATACTTTATCGGAAAATAAGGGATTTGAGCAAGCGCTGGGGCGCTTGATTCAAAATCATGCAGGCGATATGAACACGTCTGATGGGCAGGCTGCTTTTCAACGCGAACTCCTTAAACTTGTTCAAAGCAATGTGTCCTTTCCGAATGATGAAGGACGAAGCGGCTTTGAGCGCGAGTTGGCGACTTTTGTTCAAAAGAACGCCCCAAATATTAATAAGGAAGAACGGGCTGCTTTAGAAAATGAGCTCACGCGGCTTATTCGGAACAAGAATGAGTTTTTGAATCATCCGGATACCCAGACAGGCTTGACGGCACTGACTCGGCTCAAGAATGAACTGGCGGGTTTGGGTACGGTAGCCAAAGATGTCGAGCAGATTCTTGACCGTGTGCGCTGGATGCAGTTGGAAAATATGCCGCCGCAAACGACACCGAGGAAAGAGCAGTGGTTAACGCTCGAGATGCCGCTGACTGTTGCGGGGCAGTCTCCTGACCAACAGCCGCCAACGGTTCAGATTCGTGTCTCATACCAGGGGGGAGGGAAGAAACGTAATATCGATCCGAACAACACCAATGTAGCCTTGCATTTTGAATTAGGGATTGAAGGTGAATTTATCGATGTAAACCTGGCGGTCGTGGAGCGTAAAATAGGTGCCCAGGTGACCATCTCGAATAAGGAATTGCAACCACTCGCTGAAGATGAAATCGCTTCTTTTGAAAAGGGATTGGAAGAAATTGGTTATTTGTTACAAGCAACCCGGTTTAATGTGAGCCGGGTACCTCCTGAAAAGGCGTCCGAAGGTGAGGAACCCGCGGAGTATGTACCAGATTATGTGGGGAAAGTTAATCTTACTGCTTAAGGAGAACTTATGACGATGCAAAGCCCATTTTCACGCCGAAAGCCGCCTCGCCGTACAGAGGCAGTTGCCCTGGGATATGATACCGAGGAGGATGATGCACCGCGGATACTTGCATCTGGTAAAGGGTATATCGGCGAGAAGATTTTGGCGCTTGCCAAAGAGAATAAAATACCCATTCATTATGATCCTCTTTTAGCAGGGGCGTTATCCAGCCTTGAGATTGACGAAGTCATTCCACCGGAATTATACCAAGTGGTGGCCGAGGTTCTTGCTTACGTCTATCGTATCCGCGAAAAATATAAGAGTAAATTTAAAGATCAAAAGTAACGATATTTCTGACCGGTGGTAGAATCAGTAACACCGAGATATTTTTACGCGGCTTATTGTTATATGGACGACGTTAATCGGGTTACCCGAAAATTTTCAATCAACCTTCTCAGTCTAACTGGTTATTTGGTTCTTTTTGCCGTTGGGGTAGTGAGCATCCTGCAGATCGATTCGATCTTTGAACGCTGGATTGCTTTAGGTATCCTGATTCTTCTGGGGGTTTTGAGGGGAACTTTTTGGCCGTACCAGAAGGGGTTCCGCCTGATCCATATTTTTCTGGGTGCAGAGACCATTTTGAGTATACTTCTTTTTGGATTAGCCCCCAAATTGGATTATTTGCCACTTCTTTTCTTTGTTTTTAGCGTGGATGCAATGCTGCTGTTTTCCATGCGGACAGGTCTTTTGTGGATCGGTGGGTTTATCCTGATTAATGGCGCGTATTTCATCTATTACTTCGGTTGGCGTGAAGGATTGGAGACTTTGGCGATCTTTGGGAGCGGCTATATCTTTTTTGGCGTGTTTGCGAATGCGCTGTACCGTTCCCAGGAAGCTCAATTAAAGAGCCAAAAATTACTAAAAGAACTCGAAGCGGCGAACCGCCAGTTAAAAGATTACACGAAACAAGTGGAGACCCTTACTGCGGCTCAGGAACGCAATCGATTGGCGAGGGAGATGCATGATACCGTAGGTCACCATTTGACAGTCGTGGCTGTACAGTTGGAAGGGGCACAGCGACTCATTAAAGCGGATTCAGAAAAAGCCAGTGCGTTGATAACCACGGCGCGGGAACAGGTGCGCCTGGCTTTGCAGGAAGCGCGCCAGACGGTTTCACGTCTGCGTTCCCCACTGGAGGCGGATTTACCTTTAGCTCAATCATTGGAGCAGCTCACCGCTGATTTTCAGGACGCTACCGGTTTGGTCATTCATCTCACCTTACCAGAAGCGATTCCTTTTCTACCCGAGTCACACAGGCTTGCGCTGTACCGCAGTGCGCAGGAGGCTTTAACCAATGTCCAGCGGCATGCACAGGCGAGGGTTGTTGATGTGGATTTGAGGCAAGGGGAAGATGAGATCACTTTGCGTGTTCGAGATGACGGTATCGGGGGTAATCTTGCGTCTGAAACACAGGGATATGGTTTATTAGGGTTGAAGGAGCGGGCTGCTCAATTGGGTGGGACAGCAGAATGGTACGACCGGTGTATGGCGGACTCAACCCAGCATGGATTAGAATTGGTCATTCGTTTACCAATGATGGGGAGTAAGAATGTCTGATGTTATTCGTGTTTTGCTCGTCGATGACCAACGTTTGATGCGGGATGGGTTGCGTATTCTTTTGGAGTTGGAGGATGATCTGGAAGTTGTTGGTGAGGCAGGGGACGGACAGGCTGCTCTTGAAGCCTTTGATGCTTCGGCGCCGGATGTGGTGTTAATGGATGTGCGGATGCCTATTATGGACGGCGTTGAGGCGACACGACGGTTATGTGCCCGAGAAAAAGGGGCGCGAGTCATCATATTGACGACTTTTGATGATGATGCGTATCTGTTTGAAGGGTTACGGGCAGGTGCTGTGGGTTATTTGCTTAAGGATATGTCTGGCGGCGAACTGGCAGAGGCAATTCGTACTGTAGCCAAAGGCGGAGCATTAATCCAGCCTTCTATTGCCCGAAAAGTGTTGGCGGAATTTTCACGACTGGCACCCCGCGTACAGGCTAGTAATACGGACGAATCAGAAATGCTTACGGAACGCGAGCGTGATATTCTATCTCTTCTCGTTCAGGGATTGACCAATCACCAAATTGCAGAAAAATTGCACCTTGCAGAAGGGACAGTTAAAAATTATATTAGTGGTATATTTCAAAAATTAGGCGTACAGGATCGCACGCAAGCGGCGCTGCGCGCAAAAGAATTAGGATGGGTGTAGTTTTAATGAAGGATATGTCTGGATTTACATTATTAACGATATTAGCGCATCCTGATGATGAATCTTTCGGGATGGGTGGAACACTGGCACTCTATGCGACGCGGGGGGTTAAAGTCCATTATCTGTGTGCGACGCGCGGCGAAGTGGGCGATGTGCCCCCGGAATTTATGGAGCAATATGATTCTGTAGCAGAATTGCGGGTTGCCGAGTTGAATTGTGCTGCGCAGACTTTAGGGCTGGCAGGGGTGCACTATTTGGGTTACCGCGATTCGGGGATGTCAGGCACAGTAGATAACCAACATCCTCAGGCATTGGCAGCTCAGCCATTGGAAAAAGTGGCAAAAGAAGTGGCGGATGTGATTCGTAAACTGCACTCGCAAGTGGTATTAACCTTTGATCCAATCGGTGGGTATAAACACCCTGACCATATTGCCATCCATCGTGCCACGGTGAGCGGTTTTAGGTTAGCAGGAGATGCGAATTACATCAGTGAATACCCTCCATATACCCCACAGAAACTCTATTTTCATTTCTTCCCGCGCCAGACTTTGCGCTGGACAATGCCTTTCATGCCATTATTTGGAATCGATCCACGCCGCTATGGGCGGAACAAGGACATTGACCTGGTCGATTTGGTTAAAGATAGTAAGTTTCCCACGCATGCGCGGATTGATTATAAGGAAGTTATCCAACATAAGGAAACCGCCTCTGCCTGCCATGCCAGCCAGTTGATGGGGGGACCGCCGCGCAAGGGCATCTTTGGCTTTTTAATGCGCCGCAATGGGCATATCGACCATTACATGCGCGCCGTTCCACCACCGGCGCCCGGGGTGATCGAGAAAGATTTGTTCTCAGACGTACATGTATGATTATTTACCTGGTTGGTTGAATTTGAGTATTGGGGGTTAGATGGCACTCAATGAAGATGCATAAATCGAGAGTCTCAAGTGGACATAAAAATGTGCATATCCTCTTAAATCGGATCCGCCGGGCGATTCCCTTTCATCACCGCACGAAGAAGCGGGTGTGTGTGATTCTCAATCCATCGGCTGGGCAAGAACGACCAACACTAAAAATACTCAATCAGGTATTCCATCACGCGGGGTATGAATGGGGCATTGAAATTACCAATACGTTTGGGGATGGGAAACGCCTGGCGCAGAAAGCGATCGCATCGGGTGTGGATGCAGTAGCTGTTTATGGTGGAGATGGCTCGATCATGGATGTGGCAGGCGGCATGATCAATAGTGGGATTCCGCTGGCGGTTTTGCCGGGAGGTACCGGCAATGTCTTGGCAGTTGAATTGGGGATTCCGAGGGATTTGCGGACAGCCTGTGAGTTGGTTGTACATCCTCAACGCAAACTACGTCCGATTGATGCCGGTGCGATAGGAAAACAGGTGTTTTTACTTCGCCTCAGTTTAGGATTAGAAGCTACCGTGATTGAGATGGCATCCCGAGAATTGAAAGATCACCTGGGTATCCTGGCTTATGGCGTTGCGTTCTTCCATGCGGTGGGGGCGGCGCGGGCATCCCAATATGAAATGTTAATCGATGGAACCGAAGTTAAATGTGAAGGATTGGATTGCATCATCGCCAATGCCGGTAACCTGGGTTTGCCAGGAATCGACATTTCGCCCAATATTTCAATCGATGATGGTTTCTTAGATGTGTACATCATCCGCAAAGTTGACCTGGATGGAATCATCTCGCTTGCGGCGCATATGGTGGGGAGCAAATATAATATCGAAAGCATGCCGCATTGGCGCTGCCGCGAGATCAGCGTTAGCGCGGATCCTGTGCAGAGCGTACAAGCGGATGGGGATGTGATTGGCAATTCGCCCGTGCAGGTTAAGATATTACCCGGTGCGCTTAAAATGGTTGTTCCTGATTATGGCTTGTCTTGATTCATGTCCTCAATCGCCTCTTGCAGTGCATCTACTGTCGCCAAGAAGTATTGCTTCATTTGAGCATTTGACTCTTGTGCGGCAAGACGGACCAGGGTTTTCAAATCATCCTGCACCAATTC
>JBAXBF010000103.1:0-9929 GCA_037142095.1 Chloroflexota bacterium | reverse complement strand
CATGGTCCCTACGTTTAGGTGAGGTTTCGATCGTTCGTATTTCTGCTTTGACATTGATAAATTCTCCTTCTATCCAAACTTCTAAACAATTATTCCTGTATTAGACGCCCAGAACAGTTTTTGCAACACTCTCCGGCACCTGAGCGTAGTAGTAAAACTCCATTGTAAAAACACCGCGTCCCTGTGTCGCTGAACGCAAACTCGTTGCATAACCAAACATTTCAGCCAAGGGCACTTGTCCACGAATAGCTTGCGCATTCCCAGGTCGAGCTTCAATACCAGCGATTACGCCCCGCCGTGAATTCATCTGACCAATAACATCGCCAATATATTCTTCTGGGACAACCACTTCCACTTTCATCACCGGCTCCAAGAGAACAGCTCCCCCGCGCTGAACGCCTTCTTTGAACGCCATGATGGCAGCGATTTTGAAAGCCATCTCACTTGAATCAACTTCATGAAAAGAACCATCATAAAGCCGTACTTTGATATCCGTAATCGGATAACCAGATATCGCACCAGAGTCGGCTGCTTCTGCAACACCCTTTCCAATGGATGAAATAAATTGGTTAGGTATGACTCCTTGTTTGATATCATTTTCAAAGATGACACCACTCCCGGGTTCACCAGGTTCCATTTCAAAGACGACATGTGCAAATTGTCCATGTCCACCAGTTTGCTTGACATGACGATAATCCACTTTGGAAACGAAACGGGTAATCGTCTCGCGATAAGCCACCTGTGGACGTCCTATTCGAGCTTGCACGCGAAACTCTCGCAGCATCCGGTCAACTAAAACATCCAAGTGAAGCTCACCCATCCCAGCAAGAATCGTCTGGCCTGTGTTTTCATCTACACGCACTCGAAAAGTAGGATCTTCCTCTGACAATTTCTGAAGCGCGTCTGCCATTTTTGCCTGATCGGCTGTTGTCTTTGGCTCCACTGCCACATAAATCACTGGTTCTGGGAATGTAATATTTTCCAGAATGACCGGATGATTTGAGTCACATAATGTATCACCGGTGAAAGTATTCTTTACACCTAACACAGCAACGATATCACCCGCGATTGCCTCTGTTACGTCTTCTCGCCGATCAGCATACATCCTCACCAGACGCCCTATCCGCTCGCTTTTACCCTTCGTAGCATTATAGGTCATCTTCGCCTGATTGACTTTCCCGGAATAGACCCGAAAATATGCCAGACGTCCCATATAGGGGTCTGTTACAATCTTGAAGACCAGAGCACTAAAAGGAGCATCATCATCTCCGGCGGTACGGGTTAATTCCTCACCTGAATTTGGATCAATTCCTAATACTGGAGGAATGTCCAACGGAGATGGTAAGAAATCAATAACCGCATCCAAAATAGGCTGAACACCTTTGTTACGTAAAGAACTACCGCACAATACCGGAGTAAGCTGTCCTTTAATGACCGCTCGACGCAGCGCAGCTTTCAATTCCTCCACCGAAATCTTTTCCCCACCAAGATATTTCTCAGTCAGATCATCATCGGTCTCGGAAATTTTTTCCACTAACTGTTCCCGCATCTGAGAGACTTTCTCAATCAAGTCAGCCGGAACATCCGATTCTTGCGGTTCCTTGCCCAATTCTTCTTCCCAAACAATGGCACGTTGAGTCAATAGGTCTACAACACCTTTGAATGAAGATTCCTCGCCTATGGGACATTGCATGGCAACTGGTTGAGCCCCGAGACGCTCTTGAATGGTCTCAATCGTGCGCCAATAAGACGCACCTGGACGATCCATCTTGTTGACAAAACATATCCGCGGAACACCGTAACGATCTGCTTGACGCCAAACCGTTTCGCTTTGCGGTTCTACTCCTTGAACAGCATCAAAAATCACAACACCACCATCCAGCACCCGCAAACAGCGTTGAACTTCGGCTGTGAAATCAATATGTCCAGGAGTATCAATGACGTTAATCAGATAACCACGCCATTCTGCAGAAACCGCCGCAGAGACAATTGTAATTCCGCGTTCTCGTTCTTGCTCCATCCAGTCAGTAACAGTCGTTCCATCGTCGACTGAACCAATCCGATGTGTTTTTCCTGCGTAGAACAGCACACGCTCAGTTGTTGTTGTTTTCCCGGCATCAATGTGAGCAATGATGCCAATATTTCGATACATTTCTAATGAATAAGCGCGAGCCATACTAACCTAAACTTTTAAGGTACAAAATAAAATTACAGTCTGTAATGAGAGAAGGCTCTGTTAGCCTCTGCCATCTTATGCGTTTCTTCGCGCTTTTTGACCGCATTTCCGGTCTTATTCAACGCATCTAAACACTCCGCAGCTAATTTCTCAGCAAAGTTTTTACCAGAGCGAGAGCGAGCTGCTCCCACTAACCAACGAGTCGCCAGGGCAAATTGCCGGTCTGGAGGAACTTCCATCGGGACCTGATAGGTGGCACCACCCACACGACGCGGGCGGACTTCCATTGCAGGAGCAACGTTCCTGAGAACCTGCTCAAACAACTCCATCGGATCTTTCTTCGTTTTATCAGCAACAATCTCTAGAGCATCATAAACGCATGAAGCTGCGGTACTCTTCTTACCGCTGTGCATCACCCGATTGATGAACGACTGCAATTGCATGCTATGGTATTTAGGATCTGGAGCAACATCTCGTTGCTCAGGTGTATATCTACGAGCCATAATTACTTCTTTGCTCCCTTTTGTTTCTTAGGACGCTTGGAACCGTACTTTGAACGACCTTGTTGGCGCTTATCTACACCGGTCGTATCCAAAGTGCCCCGCACAATATGGTAACGCACACCCGGTAAGTCTTTCACACGACCACCGCGCACCATCACCACAGAATGCTCCTGCAAACTATGCCCTTCACCGGGGATGTAAGCGGTAACCTCGATGCCATTTGATAAACGCACGCGCGCGATCTTCCGCAGCGCAGAATTCGGTTTCTTCGGCGTCATGGTACGAACCACCGTACAAACCCCACGCTTCTGGGGAGCTCCCTTCGGCTGGCGCACGCGGCGCTGTTTCATCGAATTGAGCGTATAAAGTAAAGCGGGTGCTTTGCTCTTACTGTTTTTGCTTGATCTGCCCTTGCGGACCAGTTGATTGATTGTGGGCATCCTCTCTAAGCCTCCAACTACATGTTCTCTAATATTCAGACCAATAATATCTTTTCACGATTCAAGTGAGGCTACCATTTCGACTTGGGATAGCCTCACCAGAATTGATAATGACCAAGTTTTTGTGCGTTTTATTCCTATTTTTTTAGTATAGGGGCACGAAAGATGATTTTACCATATACCCCATATGGCGTCAAGACATATTTTAGTTTTGATTATTCGTTCCACATTGATAACAATCTTGAACATCCGGGTATTTCAACATGCCAATTCATATTCATTATAATCCCTTTTTGTAATTTTCGCGGTGCAAACTCAACAAAAATATGATAGACTATAGACAAGAAGTGTATTATTGATAACAAGTTATAGTATGGCTCCACCTCTATAGAAAAGGAGACAAAATATGGCGAAATTTATCATCGATCCAGCAGGTGCAGGAAAATATAAATTTATGTTTCCTAAACCACTGCCAATTGATATGAAAGAATATATGGCATTAACACAGAAATATAAATTGACTCCCATCATCGACAAAAAATCACAACCTTGGAAATTGAACGGTGTCATCTGTACGCCTGATGTTTTTGAAACTTTCCTGCGCGATAAGAAATTTGATGAGCAGACAATCCACGATTTTAAAAAGAATCTTTAAATAAGGCATCAAACTTGCAAGCATTGAACAACGATGAGCAACGATAACGTATTGATGGAATTCTTAATACAGGAAGCAAATGCCTGCAAAGATTGGATAAAACAATCGGATGGTCGAAATTTCGAGCTGTTTTATACTAAAGTATTAAAAAGTCTACGAGAGATTGGGATTCAGACACTCAACCCGCTTCATTTCTACGATATCCCCCTCAAACAGAGGTTGGACGAGTTGGACCGGCTCGAAGCCAATTACCGCCTTGAACTTGAAGCAGCCTTCATTGCCATCTGGTTGTCTAAAGATATGAAGAATGTCCGCGAAGAATATCATAAGCGAGCTGCATTAAAAACAGGGAAGCCAATATCCTTTTGAAGGAGCGAATATCCATGACAACAAAAATCATTACCCGTATCGTTTTGATTCTGGGGGTTTTACTTGTCTCTACCTTGGCATGTAATTTCATTAATGATATCTTGCCCTCTGAAAAGCCTACACCTGAACCAGTGAAAGAGGAACCAGGCATTCCTTTGCCTCAACCAACAACCACTGCCGAAACGCAACCAACATCCTCATCTCCCACAGAAGAAACAAAGGTTGAGACCACCTTTCCTATCCCGCCCGATGCACAAAATGTACAACAGGTTGGAGCAGGAGATACCATCACTTTTATGGTGAAAATGACCATCCAGGACGTAACCAGCTTCTATCGTGATACGCTTACCAAGCAGGGTTATCAGGAAGACAAGGTTCTCACAAGTGGAACGCCGGTAACCTTCAGTATCGTTTTCAGAGGAAGCGGTGCCCCCATCGTCGTGCAGGGCGTTGACATGGGAGGAACCATTGCGGTTTCCATCAGACACGAAGAAAGTATAAAATAATTTTAAGATATTAAGAATTCTTAGCCTCAATATAAACAGAAGATAATTATGGAACAAGAAACTCAACAAAGAAAGCTCGCCGTCTTAATCGATGCAGACAATACTCAACCAGCAATCATTGAAAAACTGCTAGCAGAGATCGCGAAATACGGTGTTTCCAGTGTCAAACGCATTTACGGCGACTGGACAAAACCCAACCTCAAAGGTTGGAAAGAAACGCTTCTGGCTTATGCCATCCAACCCATCCAACAATTCGGTTACACAGTCGGTAAGAACGCCACTGATAGTGCCATGATCATCGATGCAATGGATCTGCTTTATACTGCCAAACTGGATGGATTCTGCCTCGTTTCCAGTGATTCGGACTTTACGCGCCTGGCTTCCCGCCTGCGCGAAGCCGGGTGCATCGTCTATGGATTTGGCGAAAATAAGACGCCCAAACCATTTGTGGGCGCCTGTGATAAGTTCATTTACACCGAAATCCTATTAGAAGATGAGGAAACTGCCCCGCAGAAAAAGAAATCGCCTTATGAATTAAAAGGAGATTCACGTCTGGTCACCCTTTTGCGCACTGCCGTTGAAGACTCCGCCGATGAAGATGGATGGGCTTATCTGGGTGCGGTAGGGCAGACCATCGCCAATCAGGCACCGGAATTTGATCCTCGTAATTATGGTTATCAAAAATTGAGTGATCTCGTGCGCGCCACACAATTATTCACGGTGGAAAAACACACCATGTCAGGTACGAATGTCTCTGCAATTTATGTAAAAGACCGTAATAATATCAAATGAAAGCGATGAGTTAACCCTCTCGACCCTCATTTATATCTTGTTTCGTACCTAACCTTCCTGGCTATTTCTTCCAACATGGACGTTGTAACCGACTTCGGGCGTTCAAGCGGTTGACCCAATGCACGCGCCCAAATCGCGTTAGCGGTTACACCCAAAATACGGCTCACCCCAAACATGACCGTATAGAAATCGAATTCACGCACACCATAATAGTACTGTAATGCCCCGCTGATGGCATCCACATTAGGCCAGGGGTTTTTAACTTTATTCAGTTGGTGCAAAATATCTGGTACGATATCATATACCATTGATACCAATTGAAACAAGTCATAATCCGGTAAGTATTTCTTGGCAAATTCGAATTGGGCTTTAAAACGTGGGTCAGGACGACGCAAGACAGCGTGTCCATAACCCGGAATAACTTTTCCGCTATTAAGCGTATCCCATACAAATTGTTCCAATTCCTCTTTTGAAGGTAGATTCCCATCAAAAGCCTTTTGCACTTCTAGCAGCCATGCCAGACATTCCCGGTTTGCCAAGCCGTGTAAAGGACCTGCCAGGGCATTCATACCAGCCGAACAGGCATAATAAATATCCGAAAGCGTTGAAGCAACCAGATGAGTGGCATGAGCACTCGCGTTGCCCACTTCATGATCAGAATGCAGGATAAAAAAGAGGCGGCATAATTCCGTATATTCCGGATTATCGTTACCAATCATATGGGCAAAATTAGCGCTCCAATCCAAGTCCGGATTATAAGAAACGTCAATCTTATCGATATCCTCAGGAGACTTAATTTTAAGGTTATAAATATAGGCTGCTATAGCTGGCAATTTCGCGGTCAGGTTGAGGCTATCCTCTAAAGTCGGATACCAATACTCCGCCTTACGCATTCCTTCCGTGTAACGGCGGACAAAGACGGACTCGCGTTGTAACGCCAGAATTGCTTGAGAAAACAGAGTCATTGGGTGCGTATCAGAAGGCATCGTCTTCAGCATGTCAAAGACATAAGCCGGCACCTGACCGCGGATCTTCCATTCTGCTTCTACAGACATGGCTTCTTCAAGGGTAGGTAACTCACCCACCACCAGAAGGTAATATAGACCACCGACAGGTGGAATTTCCATATCCTTCGGCTTGGGTAACTCCGCGAGAATCTCCGGTATCGAATAGCCGCGCAAACGGATACCTCTTTGAGGATCAAGATAAGAGATATCGGTAACCATCGACTTGACATCCCGCATGCCCCCATAAACCTGGGAAATATCGACTTCATCAATCTTTACCCGCCCATTCTCACGGATCAACTTAGTGATGCGTTCACGCCATACCGGTAATTGGGCAGCAACTTTGTCTTTAAATATCATTTCAGTTTTCTCCTTTTCGGGAACCAGGTTAATATTCCACCTTCATCATTATTCAAGCAAAAATAGATAGAGTTTACGTCAAGCCTTGAAAAGAACAGAGACGCCAGTTTATATCAAGTTAATCTTTTTCATCCAAATAACGAATGGCTTGCATGGCGGCTGAAGCACCACTCCCAGCCGAAGTAACCACCTGGCGGTAAATAGAATCGGCTGCTTCCCCGGCGGCAAAGACCCCCGCTACACTGCTTTGCATAGTGCGATCAATAACCAGATAACCGTTGGCATCCATATGTAATTGCCCTCTGAAGATATCTGTGTTGGGGGTATAGCCAATGAAAACAAAGACACCATTCACCGCCATCTCACGTTGTTCCCCTGTCTTCAAGTTGCGCAGCGTGATGCCTTGCACCATCTCATCCCCATAAATCTGCGAGATGCTCGAATCCCAGATAAAATCCAGTTTTGGGTTATCGAATGCCCGTTTTTGCAGCAAGGGACCGGCGCGCAGTTCATCCCGGCGATGAACGAGAGTCACCTTTGATGCAAAACGGGTCAAGAAAAGCCCTTCCTCGACAGCCGAATCCCCGCCCCCCACCACCACGATTTCCTTTCCTCGAAAGAAATGTCCATCGCAAGTGGCACAATAAGAAACACCCAGCCCGGTGAATTCTTTTTCACCCGGCACATTCAGGTGGCGTGACGTTGCACCCGTAGCGATAATCACACTTTGAGTGGTATATTCCTGCTCATCCGTGAAGATGCGAAAAGGACGGCGAGAAAGATCGACGCGTGTAGCCGCCTCAAATTCCAGATGAGCCCCAAAACGTTCAGCCTGTTCGCTAAAAGCAGTCGTCAAGTCTCCACCGCTGATCCCTTCGGGAAAACCTGGGTAGTTTTCGATCATATGAGTCAGAGAAGCCTGCCCCCCCAAATAAGCCCCCGTCAACACAAGCGGTTCAAGGTTGGCACGCGCGGTATAAAGCGCAGCAGCCAATCCGGCTGGACCTGCGCCAAGAATAATGACCTTGTGAGTTCGTTGAAATTCTACCATCTGCTAATTATAACAAAAGCTCGTTAAAAAGAAAGTAACCAATAAATAGACCTGCCAGAACAGTAACGACTCCCCAAACGGATGTCGATAACTGGAAGGAAGGATGGAACATTAATTGTAATACAAAGCGAGGGCATTTTGGCTATTAATTTTGTCTTTCTCAAAAAGAAACTGTTTCCAAAAGGATGTGTTTTGGTTAATCGGTCTTGTCCAGCTTATCGCTATCTGGTATAATAGCACTTGATGACTTGACCGGTAGGTGGCATAGTCTGCCTACATGGAGACCTGCTTGTCAGTCAAAAATTTAGGAAAAATAACAATTAAGGAGAAAGCAGACGTCATGACAATGGACAAAGAAGCAAAAACGACCATTATTACCGAGTACGCTCGTCATGAAACAGATACCGGGTCACCCGTAGTACAGGTAGCCTTATTGACTACCCGGATTCAGCAATTAACCGATCACTTACGGATCCACAAACACGATGAGTCTTCCCGGCGTGGCTTACTGAAATTAGTGGGCCGTCGCAGACGATTACTGAACTACATTCGTCGCACAGATTATCAGCGTTATCTCGCTTTGACGGACACACTCAGTATTCGACGCAAAGCATAGGAGTCTACCTTCACCAGCAACGCCAGAGCCGCTACCGCATTACTGCAATGATAAGGCTATGGCGTTGCTGCTATGCCTCTGCCCGAAGAAATGGGTTTGTCATCATCAAGGTCAATCGGGTATTCTGCAAAAATGGATCACAGGCAATGTCGCCAATAACGTGAATCAGGGAAAACCTGGTTTTTAGTATTTAATTTAGGAGAGGAAATGAAACCCGAAGCAAAACAATTTACAGTAGATATTAACGGAAAGACCATCACCTTCGAAACAGGTGTTTTGGCTTCCCAAGCAGGAGGAGCAGTAACAGTACAAGCGGGCGGAACTATGGTATTCGCATCCGCAACCATGAATCCTAAGGCTAAAGAAGAAGCCGATTTCTTCCCGCTTACAGTGGATTATGAAGAACGCATGTACGCAGGTGGACGCATCCCAGGTTCTTTCTTCCGCAGAGAAGGAAAACCATCCGAAGAGGCAGTATTAACCGCTCGTCTGACCGACCGTCCCATGCGCCCTCTTTTCCCAAAAGATTTATACAATGAAGTCCAAGTAGTAATGTATTCTTTCTCAGCAGATGACGAGAATCCGATAGATATCCTGGCGGTAAACTGCGCTTCCGCAGCAGTGATGATTTCTGACGTCCCGTGGGGTGGACCTATCGCTGCAGTGCGGGTAGGTATGGTCGACGGTGAATTCGTCATCAATCCCACTTATGCCGAGATAAAACAATCTTCCCTCGATCTGCGTATCGCCGGTACACGGGATGCCATCTTGATGGTGGAATGTGGCGCCGATCAGGTCGGAGAAGATGTCCTGGTTTCGGCATTGGAGTTTGGTCATAAGGCAATGCAGCCTTTGATTGATCTTCAGGAACGCATGGCAGCCGAAGTAGGAAAACCCAAGCGTGAATATATTTCTTACATCATGCCCGAATCCGTAAAGACACTGGTTGCAGAACGCGCAACCGCTGCTCTGGAAGAGATTTTGTCTCAGGCAGGTAAAAAGGCAGATACAAACGGTGCCATTAAGGTATTGCAAGAACAATTGATAACTGAGTTGGTTACAGGTATCGAAGGCGCCCCCAGCAAACGAGATGTTGGTAATGCTTTCCACGACCTGAACAAGGACTTAGTGCGCCGCCGGATTTTGGAGCAAGGCATTCGCCCAGACGGGCGCACAACGAAACAAATCCGCCCCATCTGGTGCGATGTGAACTTTAGCCCGCGTGCGCATGGTTCCGGTCTTTTCACCCGCGGTGAGACTCAGGTGCTTACCCTGGCGACCCTCGGAATGCCGCGTGAAGCCCAGGAAATGGATGGGCTGGCACCCATTGATAATAAACGCTATATGCACCACTATAACTTCCCGCCTTTCTCAACCGGCGAAGTTGGATTTGTGGGCAGAACTTCGCGCCGCTCGATCGGACACGGCGCTCTGGCAGAACGGGCTTTATTACC
>JBAXBF010000102.1:0-9932 GCA_037142095.1 Chloroflexota bacterium | reverse complement strand
GATTGTTTGGTTGCATTGAGCGGTGGACGCGATTCAAGCTATGGATTACATTACATGAAAGAAGTTTTGGGAATGCATCCAATTGCCTACACATACGATTGGGGCATGGTAACGGACTTGGCGCGTCGCAATCAGGCGCGTTTGTGCGGAAAATTGAAGATTGAGCATATCCTTGTTTCAGCAGACATCAAGAAAAAACGCCAATATATTCGTCAGAATGTCCTGGCTTGGTTAAAACGCCCTACTCTTGGTACCGTACCGCTCTTTATGGCGGGAGACAAACAATTCTTCTCTTATGCGAACAAATTAAAGGAACAAACCGGAGCGAAGATAACGATCCTGTGCATTAATCCTCTTGAGCGAACAAGTTTCAAGACCAGTTTCTGTGGTGTAAAGCAGCCTGAAAAGCACTATCATCATTACGCATTAAGTGTATTAAACCAGGTCAAATTGGGACTTTATTATGGCAAAGAATATCTCCTCAATCCTGCCTATATAAACAGCTCGATCTGGGATACGATGGATGCTTTTGTCAGTTACTACATGATCCCGCATACCTTTCTAAATCTATTTAATTATATTCCCTGGGATGAAGGAACCACCAATTCCACCCTGATTGGTAAATATAACTGGGAAACAGCCTTGGATACCCGCTCCACCTGGCGGATTGGAGACGGGACTGCCTCTTTTTATAATTACATTTACTATTCGGTTGCAGGTTTTACCGAAAATGATACATTTCGATCAAACCAGATTCGGGAAGGTATCATTGACCGCGAAACAGCCCTGGAAAAAATATATGAAGAAAACCAGCCTCGTTATGAGTCGATCCAATGGTATTGCAATACAATCGGCATTGATATGGGTTTTGCTCTTGAAAGAATCAAATCAATCCAGAAGCTATATTAATGATTTTAAGTCATTTTATGAATAATCCTATTTCGAAAACAATAATAACAAAAAAAAATAGATCGGAAATGCATAGTTATAAAAATTTTGCATTGCACGGAATTTACCTTTTCCTTTATGCTTTTGTTAAATATTTATCTTTTCCGTTTTTTAACTATCTCAGATCTGGTGTTATAAGACTCTTTGCTCCACAGATAAAAACCACTCAAATTAGTGATGGTGTCTTGATCTGGTTTCCATGGAATGTAAGCATTGCGAAAACCGTTTCTTTGAACCAGGGAGTGATTATAGATGGTTTTGGTCATGTTACAATCGGAGAAGGGGTTAGAATCGCTGCTTATGTGTACATCAACACGACCGATCATGATTTCGACGATCCTGATAAATTGATTATGGAGCAAGGATTTATTGTTGGCGAGGTTGTAATTGAGGATGATGTTTGGATTGGGACTGGCACGATTATTAACAAGGGGGTTAGGATTGGCAAAGGTTCGGTGATTGGGAGTGGTTCGGTAGTTACAAAAGATATTCCTCCTTACTCTGTTGCGGTTGGTGTACCTTGCCGTGTCATAAGATCTAGACGATGAATCTACGAAATTTAAATATCAAGGCTTACTATAGTAAATTTGGTATGGATGTTTTCTGGAACATTGCCAGTTTAGCAATCCTGGCATTTGGGGGGATATTTATCAACCTGATTATCATCCGCTGGCGCGGGGCTGAAGTGTTGGGAGTTTTCAATCAGGTATATGCAATCTACATTTTTCTATCTCAAATCGGCGTGGGTGGGTTACAGTTTTCAGTGCTTAAGCACATATCCTATCATACCGATGATCTTAAGTTGTGTTCAGATATCACCGCATCGGCTCTGATCCTCGTAACGATTCTTACAATATTAATGGGTGTTGTTTGTGGCTTCCTGGCAGCACCTATAGGTGCCTTGCTAAAAAGTCCGGGGGTTATTATTGGCTTATGGATGATCATACCAGGTTTGTTATTTTTTGCCTTAAATAAGGTTCTAATCAATGTATTAAACGGATTAAGTCAAATGCGAGCTTATGCTGTGTTTCGCTCGCTGCGTTATATTTTTTTACCCTTGAGTATAGTTGTTATCATCCTCCTCAAAATGCCTGATCCATATATTGCGTTGTCATTAACAATCACAGAAATATTGTTATTTTTTGGATTGGTTATATATATAAATATTCGTCTCTTTCCTCTTTGGGGGACATCAAACAGGCAAGCATGGTTTTCAGAACATATCTCTTTTGGAATTCGCGGGGCATTAAGCGGAATCTTGATTGAGTTAAACACGCGTGTGGATGTCTTGATGCTAGGCTACTTTAGCACAGATGCTGTAGTTGGTATTTATAGTTTTGTCTCTACGCTTGCTGAAGGATTTGGTCAAATACCATTTGCTGTTCGTTGGAATGTTGACCCAATCTTGGGAAAATATTTCTCTGAAGGGACAGTAGAAAAAATTAGCGATCTGGCAAAAAAAATTCGCCGTTTGTTTTACCCGCTCATGGGAGTTATGGGGGTAGCGGTTATCTTATTATATCCGGTAGGTTATGCATTGTTGGTGAAAGATAGCTCACTTGTTATCAGTTGGATAACTTTTTCGATCATCATGATTGGCGTGATAATCAACTCCGGTTATAGACCGTTTACTGGTATCTTACTCCAGGGCGGGCGACCAGGAGCGTATACTTTATTTTACGTAGGCTTAGTTCTTAACGATGCTTTGTTGAATTTATTTTTTATCCCGTACTATGGGATATATGGAGCTGCGGGTGTTACTGCTTTGACCTATGTTCTGGAAGCAGTCGTTTTAGTTATTATGGCTCGCAAACTGTTTAATGTCCGGTTGTGATGTGTTTTTATTCTATGAATTATGTGGTTTTCTCGCAAATTAGCTGGATTACCACGAAGTGAGGGTTCATGCTTGTTTCTCTAACCAATATGTTTGCTGCGGCTGAACGCGGTGGTTATGCCGTGATTGCGCCTGAATTTCCTACGCTTTTATCAGCCCGTGCGCTGATTGAACATGCCGAAAAACGGCGCGTCCCGCTTCTTATCAGCTTCGACCCTAGACTGAGACCAAGTTGTGAATTAGCTGATTTCCGAGAGTTTATTCAAATCGCACGTGGCATGGCTGCCGCGGCGGATGTTCCTATCGGTATCCACCTTGATCATGCCACCCTACTGGAAGATATTTTAGAAGCGATCGCCGTTGGTTTTACGTCGGTGATGCTGGATGCTAGCAAAAGTTCATGGGAAGAGAATGTCCGCCGGACGCAAGAGGTGGTTGCATTTTCCCATGCTGCCGGCGTTGGTGTGGAATCGGAATTGGGTCATGTGGCTTCTGGTGGTGCGTACTTCGAAAACGCCAATCCCAATGATCGGGATAACGTACTGACAGATCCCGCCGAGGCTGCTGAATTTGTGCGGCTGACGGGTGTGGATGCTCTCGCTGTGGCGGTTGGAACCATTCATGGGGTTTACAGTGGTGAGCCGCATCTCGATTTCGAACGTTTAGAAGCGTTGCATAAAATGGTGCCTGTACCGCTTGTCCTGCACGGGGCTTCCGGGACGGGTGAAGAGAATCTTCGCCGCTCAGTGAGTCTTGGCATCCGAAAGATCAATGTCTTTTCCGATATGGTCAACAATATTCGCCGCAGACTTACTGCCAGCCTAAATACGCTATCACAGGGTCCAAATGATTTTACGACCGTTCAGATGAAAGCAATTCAGGAAGCCATCGACCCATATCTGGACTATTCCGCCAGCGTTGGACGCGTTTAATGTAATTATTGTCCCTATCGTGTTAATTCAAAAAGGAGAGCGATGGAAATGAGTTTTATTCAAACCAGCCATAATATTGTTTCCATGGCTCTTGCCTTGTTAGTTTTGGTAATCCATCAAATTCCTCTTTTTGGTGTCTATTCAACGGATAATATCCCCGTTCGAGATATTGTAGCGTTGACAAAGACACACCAAATGGCTAAACAACTGCCAGGAATTGTAGATTCTGGACAATCCGAAGATGAATGCTCGCAGAATATTAAGCTCTTTACCAGTTCAGATGATTGGTTGGAGCAGCTCATAAATCCTATCTTAACGACAAAATCGCAGCTCCAGCAGAAATTACAAATATTTACCCAAATGTATGATTGCCTGGAACGATATTCTGGTAAGCTGCCAACTGACTTGGAAACAATTCACTCCTTGACCCAATACTTCATAGTCTTTGCCGGTGGATACCAAACCCAAGTCAATAACTCTTCTCTTTCTTTGATTTCTCTATCTTTATCGGATGACCCCGCCGTAGTTCAGATACGAGATGAAGCCAATATCAAACCGCCGGATGGATATATTTATGTTCGTTTCTATTCTTCAAAGCAAGCAATGCCAGACATCGTTAAAACCGCCTTCAGTAGGGAAGGGATTGCTGGCGTGACGATTTTCACCCGTTACATTGCGGTTCTGTCACCTATCGAAAGCGATTGGCAACAGCAAGCACTCCAATCACAAACAATGCCGAAAACTATTTCGCATGAATTAGTCCATGCCTATTTAAACTCGATACTAGGTTCGAAGAGTTTCACGATACTTCCGAAGTGGTACTCAGAGGGTACAGCTATTTATTTTAGTAAGAGTGTTGGGAGTAATGTAAGTATCGCCCCCGATCTCACCATCCGAACAATTTCCCCTGAAGATTATAAACAATACGATCTCAACTTCCGATATTTGGAAGCCAGGTTTGGGAGGAAACACTTGTTAGCGTTGATCAAGGAATCTGTTGAAAAATCTTCCCCTGCCATTCTTCTTAAGGAATTGAATATCTCAAACGAACAAGAACTGGAATCAAATGCCCGATCTTGGGAAATACAGCAAACAAATTTTGCAGCGGGTGTAGGAACTGCGATTGTTCTGCTCATTACCTTGTTGGTTGTATTGGGTATTAAAAAACTAATGCGTCCGCCGGAATACCAATGTTTGACCTGCGGATATGAAGGTGTATTTATCTATAATTCCCCGGATGGAGATTATGATTGCCCAAATTGCCATTCTCGGTCGTACGCCAGGCTCAAATAAGAAGGTGAAAACCGATCATCTTATGATTGGTCTACCGGATTACCCCGTTTTTACAACAGTATGTCAACACCACATTGTAGAAGAATGTCATCCCTTGTACGGACAGCTTACCGTTTCGGATGAGATTCCTTATTTTGCAGGGCACAAATATTATGCTTAAGGTATAATATGTGAAATATTAATATCGTGCGAAGGCACGGCTATAAATATATTTTACAAATTCCTGTCAGGAGAGAAAATGAAAGCGATAAACAAAAATTTCTACAATTTTCTTATATTAATCATAACATTGAGTGTACTATCTGGTTGTGCGCCAGCCAAACCCCCCATTAAAATCGCCATTTCTGCCTGGGCGGGAGTCGAACCTGCTGAACTTGCTGCACAACTTGGTTTTTATGAGAAGCGTGGCGTAAAGGTAGAACTGAAACGTTTTTCGACTTATAGCGATTCAATCGATGCCCTCCGGGATGGTAAGACGGATGCGGGTATGCACACACTGGATGACACCATTAGAAATATTTCCTCTGGACGGGATGTGCGTGTAGTCCTCTTAACCGATTATTCGAACGGTGCCGATGGGATTGTTGTACGTCCCGGCATCAAAACACTGGATGACTTGAAAGGAAAGAAAATTGGAGCGGAAATCGGTACAGTCGGGCATTTTTCTTTGTTAAAAATCCTCAATATCGTTGGCTTAACCCCCAAAGACGTAACAATTGTCAGTATTCCTGCTTGGGAAATTCAACAGAATATGATCAATGGCGCTATCGACGCGGGGGTGACCTGGGAACCGTTCCTCAGCGATACTGCCAATAAAATTAATGGCAACATATTAATCACCAGCCGGGATTATCCTGAAACGATTATAACCACCATGACTTTCGATAACGATGTCATTCGCCAAAGACCGGATGATGTTCAGAAAATCACGGCTGCCTTTTTCGATGCGGTTGAATACATGAAGAATAATCCAGACGATGCTTATATGCGCATGGGCAAAGCCGAAGGGATCAGCGCAGATGAATTCAAGGCGACCACGCAGGGAGTTCAATTCCTGGATATGCAGGCAAATTCGAATCTTTTTAGTGCTCGTGACGATGGGAAAATCTATCTTCTTACAAAAGATATTGCTCAGTTCTTATTTGACCAACGCATAATTCAAACCCTGCCAGCCGTCGACCAGATTCTTGAACCGAAATTTGTAAGAACGCTCTCTGCTAAATAAAGAATGAAGGGTTGAGATTAAATCAACTTTAATGGACACGAAAAAAACATTCCGCCAATTCCGTTCACTGAATTATAAGTTAGCCCTTGTTTACGGGATTACGGCTACTTGCGGGGTCACGTTAATATTAGGACTGGGTTATTTAGGATTCCTGCAAAGTATCTATCAAAGTTCAGAAAAGCGTATTGGTACCCTCGCTGACTCGATTGTATACAGCGCATCCCTTTTGACGGATCAACAATCTACTTTTCCTCTCCAACGTTTGATGGAAAAATCGGCAACCCTGGAAGATGTGGCTTTTGTGGCGGTAACGGACCTTCACGGAGTCATAATTGCGCATAGTGACCATAGCTTAATTGGTCAGAAAATCGAATCTCCCCTGGTTACCGGTGCAATTCAGAATCAGATTTCTCAGGAAAAGATTGTAAATAATCACATTTCGTTCGTTCTCCCACTTCATGGGCAATCTTATGATTCAGAATATCATGATGTGATTGGGGTATTGTGGGTTGAGATGAATCTTCAAACAGCATTGGAGAATGCGCGCCAATTGTTTTTACCTGTGCTATTAGTGAGTATTTTTCTTTTGTTTTTCATCTATCCCCTCTTCTATTTTGCAACGCAGAAAATTATTATCACCCGTCTATCGAAATTAGAAGTTGGCTTACGCCGGGTTGAAAAAGGGGACTTGACTACTCAGATCAACGTCCCAAATTCTCTTGGATCTGAGGATGAGATAAATGCGCTTGTTCAAAATTTTAATAAAATGACCGTTTCCTTATATCAAGATCAGCATGATATTCAACACCAACGTGATTTTGCGCTATTGGTTATGAATTCAATGGGGCAGGGATTGATCATCTTGGATGCAGATGGAAAAATAGAATACAGTAATCCAGCATTTGAGAGGTTACTTTATTATCCATCTGATTATTATGATGAAAAAACGCTAAATGATTTTATTTTGGAGGGTAATACCCAAAAATCTAACAAATCAAAAATAATGCCGTCTCAGGAGCAAAACACGACTTTTGAATGTAAGTTTACCCGCTCGGATGGTGAGCAAGTGCATGCCTTAGTATCAGCTACACCACGCCTTGAAAAAGGACTTGTTACAGGAACGATTGTCGTGATAACAGACCTTACCGAACGCGCCTTTTTAGAACAAATGAAAAGCGATTTTGTTAACCGGGCTTCTCATGAGTTACGGACTCCGCTTTCTATCGCCATTTTAATGATTGATTTGCTTAATTCAGAAATGGAAAATAGCGACCAGAAGGAATTTTGGGAAGCCCTTAAAGAATCGATAAGCCGCCAACATGAATTAGTGGAAAGTCTGCTTATCTTAGGGCGCATCGAGCAGGGCGATTATCAAATTGCATCATCTCCAACAGATCTAACCCAGATTATCAATGGTTCTATCAATGCTGTTCAACAACAATTGAGAATGAATCACTTAACCATTCAATTTGATTATGAGGAAAATCTTCCTATGGTGCATGGAAACGAACAGGCGCTTAATGAAGTTATGAGCAATTTACTGAGTAATGCAATCAAATTCTCTAAAGAAGAAGGTGTGATAAACATCAAAGCCTACGATATATCTGGAGGTATCACCCTGACGATCGCAGATCAAGGGATTGGCATTTCTTCAGAAGATCTCCCTCACCTATTTACCCGCTTCTTCCGTGCCCAAAATGCCACAGAGAATGAAATTCAGGGCAACGGCTTGGGGCTGTATATTGTCAAAACCAATATTGAGAAACTCGGTGGCATGATCTCCGTCGAAAGCGAATTAAATAGAGGCGCCAGGTTCACTATTTTTCTGCCAGAATGGAAAGAAGGCGTTCCGAATCACTCGCTCTCCTGATTTATCCACTAAATCTGGAACTGGCTTTGAAGGAGAAAATAGGAATGTCCTTCACAGCAGGCGCCGGGCTGCATCAGGGCTGACATTTGCCGTAACCCAGATCTGTAGACTCTTCTCTTGTATTCCCAATGGTTGAAGGATGGTGGCACCCGCCCGCAATAGCAATTCCGTATAACGAGGGACATCAAGCCGCTGCGGGTCAAGCGTCTCAGGCAGATCCCAGGCGTGAACCCCCGGTTTGCCAAGTGTATAAAGAAAGCGGATATGCTGCCCCGGCTTGATTTGCTTGCCAATCGCCTCCAATTGCCCAAGCGCTCGCGCCGCGGGGGAGAGCACCCGGTACTCACCAAGCTCACGCCCGATCTTTTGTGTTACGAACATTTTGGCGGTGGGTATTCGCCCGCTGCGTAGATCTTCCAATCTTTGTCTGATCAAGGCGATAATCTCCGGCAACAAAGAATGCAGCTCTTTTAGTGTGTTCGCTTTAGAAAACAGCTTCAATATCTCCATCTGGGTTTCGACGATGAAGGGTGGTGTATCCTGCCGCCGGGCTTCGATACCGCGTAACTTGAGAGAGCCGTCTTGAAACACCCCAAAATAGCGGTTGGCAACCGGTAAGCGCGGGTTGACCTGGGAAGGTAAAAAGGCAATTTGCCGGTAGATTCCATCCAGAGCGATCGGTAAACCGGTGCGCTTGACAATCTCATCCAGGAGAGGCTGAAATGCACTCGGAGTTTTGTAGCCCGGCTTTTGGATCCACATCCCATCCACGTACATATGCAAGACCGTGAATCCCATATCTTCGGCGGCTTCCTTGGCGCGCAGCAGGGCTTCACGACCGTAAGCCGTAACAGCTTCATGGGCTTCGATCCTTCCAAAGCGGGCGTTTTTGTATCCCAGGTATCCGAAACAGGTCACCAGCAGCCATTTATGGGCGGCTGCACGGGCTTTATCCAGTTTATACTGAGGATCCCAATGCGATAAATACATCAGGTGCTGCTTAAGCGCAATCCGCTTCTCCAGCAGGGGTGTCAGGGTCTGCGGGATTAAGCCAGGCGGCTCTGTCGCAGCTTGTGGTTCCCACTCATGCGAATCACATCGCCATTCGGTTGTCTCTGGCGAGATGTTGTGGCGCGCCATGATGCTGGGATACATCGAGATGAAATCGATCTCTGCCACGTTTTGATGCAGCCCGACCAGCGGTTGGTAAACCAATCCGCCCCGGTCCGCGTTGAGCAGTTCCAGGGCAGACTTGGAATATTCCACCTGCTGTTTATGCCACGGCACCAGGACGCCCTGGCGTAAGGCGGTCAGGATTTGCATGGACGAGATACCTGTGCCAGGGGAAACGCGTGCCACCGTTTGCACAGGTAAGGCGGTAACCCGCGCAAGCTCCCAAATCCCTTCCATCTCGTAATCGTGAAACATCATGGCATTATAGACATCCACATGCCAGCGCCCAAAGAGATGAACCTGCTGTCCGCGATAGATGATCTGCCCATAGGAAAAATAGGTGCGTTCGTTGTGAAAAGCGATTTTCTGATTTGGATCGCGGTTGAGCGCTAAGGGAATTTTCCAATCCTCGGAGAGTTTGATGAGCATGGGCAGCATCCAGGTGTCACCCCATGCGCTCAAAATCAAATCAGGGTCGTAACGCCCCAGAATGGCTTTGATGTTGACCAGAAGCGGGCGGGGTTCCGCCAGGGAAAGCTGGCATCGCGTCCGTCCATATTGAAGCGTAAGATACGCAGGCTCGGCATGGCGCGGATTCACATCCGGTTCTATCGAAAGGATGCGCAGCGGCGGTTGGGAGGGTTCTAACTGCCAGGG
>JBAXBF010000101.1:0-9937 GCA_037142095.1 Chloroflexota bacterium | reverse complement strand
CTTCATCTCTCAACAGGTCTGGTTTGGGACCATTGTACACGACTTTAAGCCTGGCAAGTTTAGAATTGGTGGCTGCCTCGTGTAGTACTTTTGCCAGCCCACCCTGTGATTCAATTTCTTGATTATCGCCGGGAATGTTAGCAATTGTGAAAGACAATTTAAGGGTTTGTGGATCGTAATCGATTGTGTCTCCAATAACTGCACCGGAAATACGCACATTTTGGCCGGTAATGGATTTTGTTTTTTCATTCATTTCATTAACGGTTAAGAAGTATTGAGCTGTGGCTTGTGTTGAACTGACAATCAGGTATACGATCGCAGCTAGGATTACAAGACCACCAATAATGAATTTTCCTCGAGCCATATGAATTGACCTCCTTTTATGCAGGGTTATCCTTTTATCTGTAAACTATTACCACAGGAACGGCAGAATTGATCTCCAAGGATGGTTTTTTGCCCACATTTTGGGCAGTAGGTTGCGGTGGGAATTTGACCAGCACCGGAAGAAGTTTCACTTTTCTGGAGATTGGCGTTGAGTGTATTCCGCTTGCGTGACCGCCCGCCCCTTCCTTGTGATCTTTGGCGCCTTATGTACAAGAAAACGCCGATGATGAAGATTAGGATAATCCCAAATAACACTGCAAGAAAAAGTGGCAGATTATCTGTAGATGAAGTGTTGGCAGGCGTTACAGGAGTTGCTAACGGAGCGGCTTTTTCCTGCAGACTGGAAATACTGAGCTGATCTGAGTCTTTCTGATAGTCTATACTGAGTGAAAGACTTGCGCCTAAGGCTGGTGGCGTTATTTCTCCGGTGAGTTCATTCAAGAGATTATCTGATGATCGCTTTTCATTCTTTAAACTCGGAGAAACCAGGAAATTTCTTGATCCAACAGGTTGCTGCATCTGGATAAGAATGTTGTCCAGATTTAAGTCGTTGATCCAGGTGAAGTCGAAATGTCTATTTGCCCCATTCAAGCTCAGACTGGGATCATAATATTCGAGACGTAAAATGGGATCAGAAGTTGTTAAGTTTATAAAAGCCCAATCGCCGTCTGTTTGGCGTTTGTACGTTATATCAAATAATTTACTGGATACTTTGCCTGCGGCGACTGCACTGGGTTCTCCGATTCGGGATGGAATCCGGATGGCAAACTCAGCCGGAAGAGGGACATCGGATGCCAACGTAAAGGTATAGATAACGAGCATGGATGGTTTATCATACTCGGGCCAAAAACCGATTTCGAGAGAACTGACATGCGGCGCAGGAGAAGACATTCCCCACGCTTGTCTGGGTGTACCCAGATTAAGGAAAGAGGTGAATAGCAGAAATATTAATGCCCAGCGTGTCATAATAAAGTCCTTATGAAACAACCAAGTACTGTCAAAACTTAGATACATGATATCGATACACAATTTAGATATAAGAAAAAGAATGATAAAATGCTTTCTTTTATAACAGAATGTGATGAAGGATAAAGTATACCACAAAGATGAAATTTGGAATAAAAATTCATCCTATGCACTCCTTGCCCAAGTTTCAGTTTTACGATACAATCATCTTAAAATTCTGGAGGTTTATATAATGAAGAAAGACTTTATTACAGTGGCAGACTATTCATCTGAAGAATTGCAGGAGATGCTGGACCTTGCAGTAAAATTGAAAACGGAACTCAAATCTGGGGGAAACGAACCGATACTCAAGAGTAAAGTGTTAGGTATGATTTTTCAAAAGCCCAGCTTACGCACGCGTGTATCGTTCGATATGGCGATGCGCCAGCTTGGTGGCGATGCACTTTACCTATCGCCAAATGAGATTGGCTTGGGTAAGCGCGAGGCGATTGGCGATATTGCGCGGGTTATGTCCGGTTATGTGGATGCAATGATGGCGCGTGTTTTCGAACATGCCCATGTGGTCGAACTAGCGCGCTGGTCTAGTATTCCGGTCATCAATGGTTTAAGTGATTATAACCATCCATGCCAGGCGATGGCGGACGCGCTTACCATCCAGGAAGAATTCGGGAGTTTGAAAGGGTTAAATGTGGTCTTCGTTGGGGATGGGAATAATGTGGCGACATCTTTACTGCATATCTGCGCTAAGTTGGGTGCTAATTTCAGCATTGCCAGCCCGGAAGGATATGACTTGAAACCAGAGGTTGTGGCGCTGGGTAAACAGATCGCAGATCAGAAAGGATGCCGGGTTAACACTTTGCGCGATCCTCATCAAGCGGTGAAAGATGCGCATGTGATTTATACAGATACCTGGACAAGTATGGGGCAAGAAGAAGAAACAAAACAACGCGAGAAAGTGTTCCCGCCGTACCAGGTAAATGCTAAATTGGTGTCGGAAGCCAGGTCGGATGTGATTGTTTTGCACTGTTTGCCTGCCCATCGTGGTCAGGAGTTAACAGATGATGTTGCTGACGGATCACATTCGCGGATATTCCCGCAAGCCCATAACCGGATGCACGCTCAGAAAGCAGTTTTGGTAAGATTGTTTGGAAAAGGATAGGAAGGGATAATCAAAAAAAGGGGCACCTCTTATGAGATGTCCCCTTTTTGCTACTCCGAGAGGCGAGTGGCTCGGATCACCTCTCGACAGGAGAATTGGGGAACAGCCCTCCTGGTTATCAGCTTCCCACCTGCGCAAGCGAAGAACAAATAGTCTTACTCCCAGGCGCTGTTCTAAACGATTGTATCGATGATTGGCTGCTATTCAATCAAAGAGCATTTATTGGATGCTTACTTTAGTGTACACGAAAATATGCCAATAATAATTTGAGTTAAATTTGAATTACCCCCTAATTAGGGGGTGTTTTTCTATCATATTTCATTGTATATTTAATTATATATCTATATATATTGACTTCATGAAATGGGTTGATTATATCGTGTTATATAATTACTAAAATTGTAATAATAACGGGATATAATCACTAATAATTCAATAGGTGAAGAAGGCTAATAATCATTATCAATTGCAATTCAAAATAATAAGTTATATAATAAATACTCGCAATAATGTATAACAATAACCATCCTGGAAGGGTATTGCATAATGAAAATCCTTAAAAAGAGGACGCAGGAACGTCTTTAGGTGATTGGATAAGTTTTTGTGAGGAGAATTCAGTAACAGCTTGCATCAATTGATCCGCCGATCCCATCCATGCCATCCTCTCGACGAAGGCTGCCAGAGAAGGGCTATGGGCTCTCAGGGTTCTTACTGCACTTCCAATCGGGTCAGCTCCCGCGGCTCCTTCTTGTGTATCGGCATAAGCTCCATGAAAGGCGAAGTAGGCTTGGTTTAATTTGCGTATGGCATAGCCGTGATCCCAGAATAATCGCCGTCTGGTTTCCATATATGCTTCGGCTTTTTCGATTTCTCCTTGTGCAAGAAGTTTATCTGCTGTTATGCGGGTTAGATGCATTTCTCTCTGGAAGTTAAAAGGCGGCGGGGTAATTTTGCCGGATGGGGAAGCGGGTGGGGTACTCTCTGAGGGAGAGGGAGGAAGGTGGTCGGGGTAGAAGCGGGCAATAACTGCCCTGCCGACCTCCTTACCAACAATGCTGGCAGTTGTCTCGTTCATTGTGCGCAGTTCGGGACTGTTGAAATAGTTAAATCCAAGCGGGCGCAGGGTTAAGTAATTGTGCGTCCATTCATGGGCGATGACCTCTGCTAACCAATTTACGTCTGTTGTTTGCATCACCATTGTTGGATAAACACCCACTCCGCCTATATCCACGACGAGGGCAGAGACATTCATATTTTTTGTTACTTCGTTTTCCAAGTCGACGATTTGATCAAGCGTCAGGTCAGAAATCAGCGAAATGTCTTCATCCTGGCGGATGATGCTGCGCGGCGAAATGATGAGTGCAAATGGGGGAGGGGATACGTGATAAAGAACGGGTGGGATAGGTTGACCTGCCCATGTCAGCCCTTTATCTGCCAGAAGCGTACTTACCTGGGATTCGAGGATGGTCTCGGCGAGTGGAGCTTGTGAGGCGCGTTGATTGTATAAAGAGCCGAGATGAGAACGTAACTCCTGGGAAACTGTTTGGGGGTCTTTTATGCTTGGATCGGTATAAAGTGTTTCGAGTTTGCTTTCGTCTTCCGTGATCTGTGCGATGAGATTTAAATAATCCAATACCAACGGAGACTGGTTTGCGAGTGGTATAAAGTTTCCACCGCCAATGCTGTATTGTAACCCCTTAATTTCTATGGCACGTGCCACCCAACTGACAAAGTCAAATTCAATCTGGCGTGTAAAGGTGCGGACTCGTTCGGTCTGATCTCCTGGTGGAACAGCGCTTTGACATAAAAGGAGGGTAATTATCAAAAAAAAGGCAGTCTTTTTAAGCCAGAAGAAAGTGGTACTAATCCAAGTTCTAAAATTGACATGAATCATGATTGCCAAGTATAACATAACCTGATCTGGGCATAAATCATGCTATAATTCATCTATATGTGTAGAGGTTATCTATGAATTTTCTTATTACCGGTGCAGCCGGATTCTTAGGTTCCACACTGGCGAACTACCTTGCCCGTCAGGGACATAATGTGCGCGGATTGGATGATCTTTCAACCGGCGATCCGAGTGTTCTTCTGCCGGATGTCCTTTTTACGCGCGGGGATGTGAAAGATCGTCCTAAGCTTTGGACGCTACTCCAGCAGGTGGATTGTGTTTACCATCTGGCAGCGCGTGTCCTGGTACCTGAATCTGTATTGTATCCGAGCGCATATAATGATGTAAACGTCGGTGGTACGGTAAGTTTGATGGAGGCGATGCGTGACGTTGGTGTCCGCCGGGTAGTATTTATCTCTTCGGGCGCTGTTTATGGTGAGCAGGAAGATCCCTACTTGAAGGAGGACGCAGTTCCAAATCCAAGTTCACCTTATGCAGTTTCAAAATTATCAGCCGAGTATTATGTGCGTACGATCGGTGCCTTATGGGGGATTGAGACGGTTAGTTTGAGAGTTTTTAATGCTTATGGACCTGGTCAACATCTACCCGCTTCTCACCCACCGGTGATTCCATATTATTTACGCCAGGCGATGCGTGGGGGAACTTTGGTCATGCATGGTTCTGGTAACCAGAAACGGGATTATGTTTATGTGGATGATGTCGTTTCTGGGATGGTCGCGGCTGCGACCGCGCCCAATGTGGATAGATTGGTTATTAATGTTGGCAGTGGTGTGGGAACCAGTGTGCGCGAACTTATTCCGCTGATTTCTGAAGTTACCTGCAAGCAAGTTAATATAGTCGAGAACCCACGTGGTAATTCTGGGGTTTCATTGATGTGTGCTGACCTGACTCTAGCCCAGAAGATTTTAGGGTATTCGCCGCGAGTTTCCTTAATCGACGGATTGCGTCTTACTCTTGAGCGTGACCCTCGTTTTAAACCGAGCCAATAAACCGGCATGTTTCGTCGTATTACCGAGCCGAAATCCTTTACTACTCCTCTCCCTGCGGCAGCGCCAGTGGAGCGGGTTACGTCTGTTCTTGGTTCGGGCGTTATTTGGAAAGGAAATTTGAATGGCAGCGGCGGTGTGCGTATTGAGGGCACCTTCGAAGGAGATATTAACCTGAGAGGTATTTTAGTGGTAGGGGAAACCGGCAGAGTCGTTAGTAAAAACATTCGGTGTAATGTGGTCGTCGTTGCTGGGGCTGTGCGCAGTGATATCACTACAGAAAAACTTGAAATCCGGGCGACGGGGAGAGTGTGGGGAAATGTAATCACGACCGCTTTTACCACGGAGGAAGGTGCATTTCTGCGGGGTCAGATTCGAATGGAAGACCAGATTGAACTCGGCAAATTACCAGAGCCCGATGAAAAATTAGAATACTAAGCTTGCAGCCAAAAAAGAATAGCAAAACGATACTGAAATTTATAAAATCACTCTGAATGGATTGACTTTACTTTCAAATTGACTTATACTATGTATAATATGGAATCCCACGACACAGCATATAGATTTTATGGTGAAAGGTAGCACGCTTTAGGCGTGCTTTTTTGTTTGTCTCCGCTTGAGTTTGGGGATTCTTGGAACCGGTTTTGGCGGTTCTAAATCAATTCATTTACTTAAAAAAGGAGAATGACACATGGATTATGGAATGATCGGCAAAATTGAAAAGGCGAAGCGCTATGCCAGGGAGCGTGAACGCATTTCGGTCGCATCATTAAAAATCATTTTCAGCGGTGAAAATAATGACCATACCGTTACCTTAGAGGATGGAGAATGGAATTGTACTTGTGACTTTTTCCAATCGAGGGGACGGTGCAGTCATACGATGGCGTTAGAAGAAATTTTAGAAGGTATGAATGGTATTAAGTCCAAAGTAGAAGAGGTGTAGAAAAACCTTCCTTGTTACTTTGAAAAAAGAACGCTGCCATTTCCAGAGCGTTCTTTTTTTATCCGGTATTTTCCGATCCCTTTTCTATTGTAACGACACAAGGCGCCGGATCATTGACCTGGATGATTTGACCGTCTGGGAAGGTGATAATGGTTTGATCTTTCATGCATAAGATTGTGACGCCCCGATATTCCACTCGCACATCCCACGGAAAAGGATTAAACCCGTCCAGACCAATTCTTCCTGGCGAGTATAAAGCAACCCCTAATGTCTTAAGAAAGAGATCCAGTGGTGCTAGTCCGGGTAATGCATTGCGCTCGCCGTTTCCAAGTCCATTATCAGAACGATATGTTGAACGCAGTCCCTTATTCATCTCCAGTGATTGGGTAACTGCTGACATCATATTACTGACCAGCTCGGCTGCTTCGGTGCGGTAGCCGTAGTTTAATAATCCTTCACCAACCAGTGTGTTCCAAAGGAAGGAAGTTTGATGAAGTGTACCTTCATCCCGGCACTGTGGATAAAGGGGGAGACCGAATGACAGCCAATATTTTTCGGTGCGAACAAGCGCATTTAATACTAATTTTTCCGCGTTGGATGGCAGAGCCATGTTTGCCCAGAGAGGCAAAAAGAGAGATACATCCTCACATTGAAAATTGACCGTATTGACAGAAATTTGATCTTCTACTTGGATGTTCTCTACTTCAATCCGCTCAATCGTTTGGTAGACGTTTGTGCTGGTTGTCCGTCCGATTTGGCGTAGAGCCCACTGCCAGTCGTAAATGGGAATCTGGTCGTTGTGGGATATCCCGGCTGTGTCAGTTCCTTTGATCGTAACGGATGGACGCTGAGTTGCTTCTTTGCTGGACTGGAGGCGGAGAACCAGACGGATAGGAGAGGAGAACGTTTGTTGGATGGCTATTTCTCCGTTACCCAATCTTCCAGCGATTCGTTCTCCAATAGGGGATTGGTGTGTGTCCCGGTCGCGGTACCGAAAAAGACTGACAGATTCGTCCCAGGTTGACTCTAATGTTTGGTTTAAAACTTGACAAATATTTTCAAGGGTCATCTGTGCATTTCTAATCTGAATGGTGGGCTCGGGAATCTCGAGAATACGCGCCATTGCTGATAATGCTTGAAGCTCATTATATAAGAATGCGATCAGAGCAGGACTTTCCGCTGTGGAAATATTGGCACCGAGAGAGTCAGCCTGCATTCGAGAGAAAATGGGATGTCCTTCAAACCCAAATTGATTAAGATGATCCCATTCGGGTACGCCATCTTGGTCGCGGTCGTGGTCTATGCTGAACCAAATCTGGATAAAACGCAGCAGTGGTTCAAATACCCCGGTGATGAAGTTTTTATCTCCACTGACTTGATATATTCGCCAGGTCAGATATGCCAGCAAAGGGGGTGCTAAAGTGCGGCTGCGTTGCCCGCCTGCACCTGGACGTCCATCTATAAAACCTGTCTTCCGATCTTGAACAGCCGTAAAATTACGGATCATTTCCTTCAGTAATTCAGGGGCGACGGATAGGAGCAAACCTGTGAGGTAATAAGCGTCAAGAATAGAAATGCCACTCCAGATGGATGGGTAATCGCTTCCATTTCCTTTCATCGAAAAACCCTGGTCGGGCTGTCTGACAGTGATGGGAAAAGAAACTAAAAAAGGATCTGGACGGTTGGTTTCTGGGGGTGTTTTGCTTCCAGATGAAACAAATAATCCCAAGGCGATGTGCTGGGTTAAGTTAAATGCGAGATTCCAGGCTGGATCACCGGTTTGGATGGTGATTTGGCTGGCATTAATCATTTGAATTCGAGCAAATTCAGCTTCCCAATTGCGGTTAAGATAGTTACGAGCCAGCGTAAAGGAACTTTCCTGGCTGGCAAGGGCGGCATGGCACCATGACCAATCTCGAGATGCTGTTGGAAGCAGTTCAATCGCATGACTTAATGCCGGATAAGGCACATTTTCTGTTTCGACGGAACCTTTCATACTGATGACTGGGTACAAGCCAGCCGTTTTTCCGGCTAGGACATGGTTCATCTGGATATGGGCGGCTGCCATGCGATGACCTTCTTCAGCGGGGGTTAGCATGGCTGCCCATTCCAGCCGAATATTCCGTGCAATCTCAGCCCGATTGTACATTACGATTCGACCGCAAACAACTTGTGACTCAGGAATCCAGTAAGCGATTTCTACATCTAAATTGGGGAGAGGGGAAAATGAAATTGAGGTGTAATTGGGGAAAGCGTTTAAGATGATTGGCTGGGAAAGAAATGAGGCTGGATCGCTGACTGTGGTTTTACCTTCCCTGAACTGAGGGAACATGATAAAACGACGGGCACGTTTCCCATAGGTTGTGCATAATCCTAACACGCGAGGAACACCATCACAAATCTTTAATTCCCAAATTTGGTCGTTGCAGTAATCCACATTACCCAGGCGTACATCGGCAGCTAGAGGTAGGGCGTCCAAGTGATTCAAAGGAATGTTCCAGATTGACATATGATATTTGTGCCTTGCTTATTGGTCTACCTTCATTGTTTTACTGAGGAGGTGTCGAGAAGATGAAGCGGTCATACCTGTTTTGGTTTACGAAATACAGCCATAAAACGGGTTTCGGTTGCCCCTCCAGGTGGACGAATGACACCTTCATTGTCAACATAGACTGGTTCTAAAATCATCAATTCCCATCCATGGGATGCCCATTCATTGAGTTGGGGAGTGAGCGTTTCAAGCATATATTTAGGGAGAACTTTCATATCAGGATAGTTTTTTTGTAAGAATTCTTTGACCTTCGGATGAGTATAACTGACGTCTAGTAAAGTGGTGAAATATTCCCAATGGTACATAGTACTTCTCCTGAAAGACTGGAAACCAATGAAGCAATTTTAATCCTAATCAGTCTTATCGGGGATGGTAAAAGGTTCGTTTTTACATAAAAGAGACGTATGAAAATGGTAAACTGGGCGGTTGAATAATTTCAAACGCATTAACGTGCGCCAGATTTGGAATGTTTTTGTCTTCACACTTGATAATTTATGGAAGAGCCAAATTTCTTTTTTAAATTCGAGAGGATTTTTTCACTTTTTAAGCATCGTTTTGTGCTATAATTCTACTAAATCTGAGATGTTTCTCGGTAAATTTCGATAAGATACGAAAGGAGGTCGATTTTATAGGGAAGAGAAGAAGACATATATAATTATTTTGGTGAATATCAAAACAAGTTCGTAGATAAAAAAAATAAGTAGGAGAAAAATAATGAGACGCATTACTTTTGTATTGCTTTCGCTGTTGGTTGTTGCCAGTATGATGTTAGCCGCATGCGCACCCGCTGCGGCACCGACCGAAGCGCCAAAGCAGGAAGCACCGAAAGAAGAAGTAAAACCGACCGAAGCACCGAAACAGGAAGAAGCGAAACCAGCGGCTGGTCCTGTCAAGATTGGTTTATCGTTCTCTGATTTTGCGACTGAGCGATGGAAGAACGAAGCGACCCTGATGGAAAAACTGCTGAAGGATAAGGGCTATGAAGTCATGATCCAGGAAGCAAACCACGATGTGAAACTGCAGAACGACCAGATCG
>JBAXBF010000100.1:0-9970 GCA_037142095.1 Chloroflexota bacterium | reverse complement strand
TAAATGTCATAAGCCGTAATTGTGCTACTCTCTTCAATATGCCGGCGCATTGATTCGCTCCAAGGTTCAGCGCCAAATACACCTACTCTCAATGGCAAGGATTTCATATCAACCCCGAGTTCTCCCGCTCGTTCAATCAAATGAATAAAGTAACTCGGGGTACAACAAATTGCAGTAACTCCAAAGTCTTTCATAATCATGATTTGGCGATCGGTATTTCCACCAGAAATGGGAATAACAGTTGCGCCCAAAGCTTCCAAACCATAATGAGCACCTAATCCGCCAGTAAATAGACCATATCCATATGCATTCTGAACGATATCACCCAGGTGAAGTCCACAGGCTGCGAAACTGCGCACCATTACGCTAGACCATACATCAACATCCTCATGTGTGTAAGCCACAACGATCGGTTTACCGGTCGTCCCAGAGGAAGCATGTAAACGAACAATTTCACTCATCGGGCTGGCAAAAAGACCAAAGGGATAAGTGTCACGCAAATCCGTCTTAATTGTAAAAGGTATAGACGTGATATCCTCAAGCGATTTAATATGCGCAGGTGTTAGACCACGTTCGGTCATCCTTTGGTGGAATAATGAGACATGATCAAAGGATCTTTGAACTATTGCTTGCAGACGTTGAAGCTGAATCTGACGCAATTGTGGAACTGACAAATAATCCGGAATACTTGCCGGATGAAATTTACCTGGTGTATCATTCCATAATCCATTTATAGACATAATTCCTATCCTTTAATAAAAATTAACTTAAGGGGCAGTATCTGATGAGGCGCTAACCCCACACCGAAATCCAACAACCACGGATGACTTATTCGGATCAGGTTGGACTCTGTGAACGGAACGCGCCTCCCATGCACTTCCGTACCACGAACTACCCCGAATCACCGAAATTTGTTTTTCGCCTATCGTCGGCGGACCTTGAGGATTATTTTCAGGTGAATGTTTATAATAACTAATATCCATCCAATCATGGACTAAATTCCAAACATTACCTGCCATATCTAAAACACCATACGGACTTTCTCCATCAGGATAGCTACCAACGGGAGATGTGTATTTGTAACCATCATCGATTTCTTTATTAGTCCATGCAACATGAGGCAAGTTACGATCAGCTAAATTTGTCAATTTCCCAGTAACATCACTATTACCCCATGGGTATTTTCGTTCATCTGTTCCGCGCGCGGCTTTTTCCCATTCAGCTTCGGTAGGCAGGCTTCTATTTGCCCATTCGCAATACGCGTTTGCATCGACATATTGGACATGAATCACAGGGTGTTGTTGATTCTCAATGATATTGCTATTGGGTCCCCAAGGGTGAGTCCAATCAGCTCCTTTTAAATCTTCCCACACCACATTTTCATCTTCTGAATAGACATAAGAACTATGCCGCTTTTCAGCCCAGGTCTTGTATTGTCTTTCTTTTACAAATTTGCCGAACATAGCATTTGTAACAGGTGTTCTATCAATCCAATAAGCATCCAAATAAACCTTATGGCTTGGTTTTTCGTTCTCAGTTGCGACTTTATCGTCATTCGCAGCCCCCATGATAAACTCGCCGGCTGGAACACAAACTAAAGTCATATTATCAATAGGCGAAATCCAAGTTTGTCCGATCGTAGTACATGCGGGCGGCAATTCCATTTTTGCATTCACATTTGTTTTAAAAGGGGTTTTTGAACGATTAAAAACTAGCATTATCAAAATTAACCCTAATACAATCGCCGTTATGATAATAAACGGTAAGTACTTTTTTGTTGGAAAAGCATTTATTTTTTTCTGTGAATCGTTTTGCTCATCATTCATAAACTTATCCCAATATTCGTTAGTAAAAATCCTATCAAGGTTGACTTGTAACCGGTGGTTGACTTGTAGCAGGCTGATTCATTCTTTGGGCAGCATCAATAGTAATCGTAAAAATAATTTGCGATGGTTGAAGATTTTTCAAGCAATCACCTATCGGCGTATTTGGTGAACATTTTTTACTATCTGCCGGTTTCCATCCGATTTTTACGATGGCTAATTCATTATTCGATTTCCTATAACCACCTTGCTCCCCTTCTGGACCAGATGCCGAGTATGTTTTATCCAAACGCCATTGTAATTTCTCAAATATTGCTAGAGATTGCAATAATGCGTCTTTACCTACTTGTTCCCCATTACCCTGGAATTCAATATGGCAAGATTTTCCACGTGCAGCAGTATCTATGGGATCTAAAAATGGATATTCACTACGATCCATTGATACTTTCAACATCTTTTCCATACCGAGTTGCAACGCTTCACATTGTGCCAATTCAAGAGGCTCATATAAACTACTCGCTACTGAGGTGGGAGTAGGCACAGCGACCGTTTTTGCAAAAAGATTCCAGACCGTTAAATCATCAAGGTATACTTTAAAATTAAATGTCGTTGGAGAGCTTATCATAAAACCAAATGCTCCTCTTGGAAAGGAAACATCTTGAAATTGATCGATTAATACATCATTTACATAGAGATCGTACGATTCTCCACGCGCCATAATACCGATTTTATTAGTTCTTTGAGGACCTGATAAAATTGCTGGATTTGCCGTCCAATTTCGAATCTCAATATAGTTTCCTCGATTCATCTTATATATTCGATAGTTACCATCGCATGAAATTCCAAATACATAGCCACTATTATAGTCACTTCCTGAAGGGATAGAGTGGATCAACATACCATACCCATCCTTACTTGAACACGCATCTCCACTGCGAGCTGTGAATCGAATATAAATATCACCCAGGGAAGACAAATAAGGCTTTTCGACAAGCCTCCATCGATCAGCATTTTCTGTTAGACTTGAAAGAATAAAATTACCATCCTTTACATCACTTTGTGTGTAAGTATCTTTCCCCAAGAAAATATAATCAGGGGGTTTTTGAAAGTCATCTTTAAAGTCTGGTTTTCCCAAATCAGTCTCAAACGTACTAAAAGTTGTACCACCAGGTGTAGGAGCTGCAATGATTGGTTGAACTAATAATGATTCAACGATGGCGTCTAATTTAGATAATTCAGGAATGAAATCGCCTGCTTTAAGCATTTTAAGCTGCCAATCAATTTTAGAGACGTATTCTGAATATGTGTTCTTATCTTGATCATAACGCTGCTGATCAGCATTATTTATTTGGTTTTCTTTTAGAGAAGGCGCAGAGATGCCTAAGACCATTTCAATATAATTGCGATTATCTGAAGTCAACCCCTCGTAAACATATGCTAGAGTTTGGTTGTTAATTTCAGTAGGTTTGTTATCAATGCTAATACTTGTGATATATCGGACACCAAAACCATTTTGAAATTTCAGATATCCTCTTTGAACTTCAAGATGATTAGAGTCGAAAAAGCGATCAGCCGTAGAATGCTCTTTTAATCTCGACTGTAATTTGTCCAAATCTGATGTCAGCGTTTTACTTAAAGAATATGCGGCAAAATATTGATCATCTGCGTTTTTTGCGGGTTTAATCATCAGGTAGGACTGAAAATTACTTAGGGGTTGTGGCATCGCAGATTCGATCGCAAACTTAAAGTAGTCTGGTACTCCACCGGCTAATTTTCCAGAAGGAGTGGAAATCAAAGAAAGATGGAATGGTAGCCAAAGATCTGTTGAAGGAATTATTTGAATGTCTGCTTTAGAGATAATAGCTGTATCATAGTTGAAATTGATTCCGGAATTACTGAAGGTTTGCTGTTTACCGTAAGCTATGGATGAAGGTGTGATCTTCGGCACTGGTGACTGAATAATTGGTTGTTTTTGAACAACTGCAGTTTGTGTTTGTGATATGGCTTGAATTATATCAATTTCAGGTTCTGAGGTTAAATTACTACATGAGTTCATGATCATTGAAACCAATATTATGCTTAACCATATACAATATTCACGGGATTTTCGGATAGCAGGATGCAAGGGACTAAATCCTTTAAGAGTAGTCATAATGTATAATTTTGCCACATTTTTATTTTTTTACAAGAAGCAATTTTCGGCTATTTTCATTTTGATTTTTTTTCTACCGGAATTTCTTTTCCATTCTCCATGCAGGTTCTACAACAGATTGCCTTCGTCCTTGATGATCCATGTATGCCCATTCTCCTGGATCTATACCCACAATTATGTATCCTAAACATTCATATAAAAGACGCGCTCTATCATTATCTTGTCCTACATTCAATACAACTTCTCGAAATCCCCGCCGGATTAAGTCTTCTTCCGCAATTTGCATTAAGCGAGTACCAATGCCAAAATTTCTAAATTGTGGTTTAACCCGAACGCCATGAATATAGGCACGGGTAGAACCGTCTGCAAGAGATGTATTTTGGCTGAACAATTGAACAAATATCTGCCCGATTAAACCCACCAATGGGTACTCAGCCATCCAAAGAACCGCATTGCCATTTTCCATTTCCTGAAATGCCTGACTGAAGAGACGGCGAAAATGGATGTATTCTCCATTCCATTCAAGAGTATGTAAATCAGTTCGTTTTATTGGGCGAATAATAAGGTTGGAAAGATCGAAATATGATGTGCTCACTTTAATTCTTTCATCAAAATTTTATTGAGATTCAATGTGATTATTCATAGAGTAACTGCATTTACCCCAGTAAATGCAGTTACTATGTCATCCAATAACAATAATTCTTCTTTTTCGGTTTTTATATTTCCATCCAGCCATGCATTCCGTAATTGTCCCAATATGTGTTTATAAACGACTCCGGGTTTAATACCGCGTTTCTTTAAATCCTCTCCAGTAATGTTTGGTGAGATATGGATCCACCTGGACACATAATTATAAATGATGTCTTTCACCTTTTCATTATCGAAAGTTAGATAAGCGATATATAAAGAAGGCATTTTAAATTTTTCTAAACATGAAGTTATTTTACTTGGTGGATCACTAATCATCGTAGTTAATACATTTCTGAGCATTTCTACAGAACGAATACTATCCTTCAGTGTATTAGATAGCTTTATTCTATTCATAATGATCTCAGTACTGTCTTGAGATTTATGAAATAGATGAGAAAACCAGAGAATATAAAACAAATCGATTTTTTGTCTCTCAGTCATTTCTAGTTTCCAATCATATATTGAAGGAAATCGTTTAACAGTATCCCATTGATCTGATAGCCATTCATCTAGGTATAAGTTTTCTGAAATAGATTTAAGAATTCCAAATTTCTCCAAACGAGACAATATCTTTTCGGGTTGAGGTTCAGCGAAGATATGGGTTAATTCATTCCGAATACGTTCTCCTGAAATCTTTTCTAATATCAAACGAGATTCTTCTATCAACTGTAAATCAAGAATGTCTATTTTAAAATTATATCGTTGCTCGTAACGGACTGCCCTAAATATCCGCGTGGGATCATCTCTGTAAGAATTCTTATGAAGGGTACGAATAATCTTATTATGAATATCTTCTAGTCCGCCAAATACATCGAGTATATCACCAAAACCTCTTTTATCTATACGCATTGCTAGCGTGTTAATTGTAAAATCACGACGATTAACATCTTCTTCGATATTACTAGGAATAATATCTGGTAATGCACCTGGTGAACGATAAATTTCTCTGCGGGCAGTTATTATATCTATCGTTTTCGGGAAATAGGTATCATGATCTGTTCGCCATCGATCAGATACTTTATCAATTTTCCACTTTACAGTTTTAAAACGGTGATGATAAATTAATTCTCCACCAAAAACTTGCGCTAACACTTTAGCAAAACCAATGGCATTTCCTTCGAGTACAAAATCTAAATCTATCCCTGGATGGTTAGAAGCAAGTATCAGATCACGGACAAAGCCACCGACCAGATATAAAATTATCCCTTCCTTCTCTGCTACGCTTGATAAATCACTTAACAGATTCATAACACCCGCCGGCAAGTAATTTATCATCTGAGCAGATAAGTTTACCGTTTGATTTTGAATAATTTTACTGTCATTACTCATATTAATAATTGTACTCGCATTTTCTATCCTTTACGGTATAATGTACAAATTAGTAGACTTAAAGTATGAATATTGATCAACTTACAGAAGAAATGAACCGGTTTGTAAACTCTCAGGGTTGGTATGAATCCTCAAGTTTACGTCCACAAACGCCGCGAAATCTTGCCATCTCATTAGCATTAGAAGCTGCAGAAGTATTAGAACACTTCCAATGGTCAGATACGATAAAAGATGAATTATCCTTTAGTGATGAATTAGCGGATGTAACCTTATACATCCTTCAGCTAGCGAGTATTTTAAATATTGATTTAGAAAAAGCGGTTTTAAGAAAATTAGAACGGAATTATCAACGTAAGTGGTAGCTTGAAATGAATAAATTGTTTCGCAATTATCGAATAACTGTTTTCGGGGGTTCTCAGCCAAAACCAAATGAAGCCGCATACCTAGAAGCTCTTTTGCTTGGGAAATTACTCGGAGAGTTGGGATTTTCGGTTTTGACAGGCGGGTATATTGGAACAATGGAAGCTGTATCGCGCGGGGCCGCAGAAGCGGGGGCACATGTCATCGGAATAACCTGTGAACAGATTGAGGCATGGCGTCAAGTCGGGAAAAATCCTTGGGTTATCGAAGAAAATCGTTATCCGACATTGCGAGAGCGTCTTTTCGCCTTGATCGACGGATGTGATGCAGTTGTTGGATTACCAGGAGGGGTTGGTACTCTGGCTGAGATTATGCTTACCTGGAATGAGTTGATTATTCAGGCGATCCCGTCCAAACCTTTAATTGTAGTAGGTACAGGGTGGCAATCTGTTTTCAATGTTTTTAATCAAGAATTAGGTCAATACACTCCTGTTCCCGGACGTAATCTGTTGACCTGCGTTCCTGATATTGAGAGTGCAGTACAATTATTACAAAATTATTTCACCAAAGATAAGAAATCTTAATCCTGCACGAATTTTTATAACGAATACTATTAAGGATAAATCATGAGCAACGAAAAATTACCTAAACAGAATGAGAATTTTTCAGACTGGTATAACCAAATTGTTTTACAAGCAGAAATGGCAGATTATGCACCGGTACGCGGATGTATGGTTGTTCGCCCTTATGGATGGGCACTTTGGGAAAATATCCAAAAAGCACTTGACCAAAGATTTAAAGCCACTGGACATGTAAACGCAGCATTTCCTTTATTAATCCCACAATCATTTATAGAAAAAGAAAAACATCATGTTGAAGGTTTTTCTCCTGAATTAGCAGTAGTAACCATAGGCGGCGGCGAAATATTAGAGGAACCACTCATTGTACGCCCTACTTCTGAAACCATTATTGGCTATATGTATTCGAAGTGGATTCAATCTCACCGTGATTTACCTGTGCTCATTAATCAATGGGGCAGTGTTGTCCGTTGGGAGATGCGAACGAAATTATTCCTACGTACTACAGAATTTTATTGGCAAGAAGGACATACAGCCCACGCAACTGCTGACGAAGCTGAGGAAGAAGCTTTACGTATACTCTTTGAAGCTTACACCGACTTTGCAGTTAACGAGGCTGCCGTGCCTGTTATTCCTGGCAGAAAAACGGAAATCGAGAAATTCGCCGGAGCAGATAAATCATATACGATAGAAGCAATGATGGGAGATATACGCGCCTTGCAGTCAGCCACTTCCCATAATTTGGGACAAAATTTCGCAAAAGCCTTTAATATCCAATATTTGGATGAAAATAATCAGCTCCAAAATTGTTGGACAACATCTTGGGGTCTTTCAACGCGTTTCATTGGCGCAATAATTATGGTTCATGGAGATGATCAAGGCTTGATTCTTCCACCAAGGTTGGCACCCATTCAAGTTGTTATTGTGCCAATATGGAAAAGCGACGAAGAGAAAGCGGATGTGTTATCGATGGCAAAAAATACCACAGAAAAATTGAATACTGCTGGCATTCGTGTTTTCTTTGATGACAGCTCACAGAAAACGCCTGGTTGGAAGTACAACTATTGGGAGATGAAAGGTGTTCCTCTCCGGATAGAAATTGGTCCGCGTGATGTAGCGCAAAAAACGGTTGTTTTTGCTCGGCGCGATCTGCCTGGGAAAGCGGGTAAGACTTTCGGTGTTCCGATAGATACAGTAGCAGATTCGGTTAATTCAATACTTGTGGAAATCCAGTCTTCCATGCTAAAACGTGCTACTGAATTCCGGGATGCCAATATCTATGATATTAGTGATTATGATGAGTTAAAACAAATTATCCAGAAACCAGGATGGGCGCGCGGATGGTGGTCTGGAGGTAATGAAGATGAATTAAAAATCAAAGAAGAGACTGGGGCAACTATCCGTTGCATCCCGTTAGATCAACCAGGTGGGAGTGGAACTTGTTTTTATACCAACAAACCGGCAGATAAAACTGTCCTGTTCGCAAAAGCATACTAAAGATACGATGGAAATTATAAAGGGCGGTCTTTTGGACTGCCCTTTATAATTAAGCGATTTCAATGCCCGCAATTCGTTTAGATATATTGGCAACCCAAATTGAACAATTAAATCAGATGTTTAACCAACCTGATGTATTTGTTCGAAAATTACACGATATTTTATCTTTTTATGCAGATCACACTTTTCGTCCTGGTGAAATTAGTAAAGTAAAGCCCATCATTCAATCATACAATGTGCCCAGACCTGTTATGCGACAAATCGTACAATCAATATCGGGAAAAGCTTTAGGGGTTCCCCGTTTAACATTGACACTTTGTGACGTACTATGGAATGAGCAAACCCTTGAGTTTCAACTATTGGCAATTGACCTAATTGGGCAAATATCACCATTTCCGTCTGATCCAATTATGGATAGAATAAGAACATGGGCGGAAACATGTAAAGATGACAGTGTGCTTACAGCAATATTGAATATTGGTATAAGTAAAATCCGTCTTAATTTTCCTGACCAGTATTTTAAGATAATTTCTGAATTTATTAATGATCCTAAATACCAAAATCAAAGAATCGGAATAAAAGCTATTCACCCATTATTAATGGATAAAACTTTTAACAACTACCCGGCAATTTTTCAGATTTTAACAAACGTAGTTCGCGATATTCCTATTGAATTGATGCAAGAATTACTTGATTTAATCGAAAAGCTTGCTAATCGATCCCCTTCTGAAACAATTTATTTTCTAAATCATGCTTTGAAAACTCGTTTAAGCCCAAGAACTAATCTCCTTGTGCGAAAAGCAATTATCTTCTTTCCAATTCAATACCAAGGAATACTTCGAGAAAATATTAACGAGGACTAAAGATACCTTAATCAATCCCTAAGGATATTTATGATAAATTTGATGTATATTAATATCAACGATAAATAAATATCGCCTCCTAGAATAAATAATTCCCTCCTAGTGATTGTCGGACGAAACGGGCACGTCCGACAGTTGTTTTAATTTATCAACAATTTCAGACTTGGATTTTCAACTGCTAATGCCGCTCCTACTATTCCGGCGTCATTCAATAATTGCGCAGGAACTATTTCAGCACTTGCTTGAAGGTAATCAATATACTTATCAATTTTCTTGCTTGCTCCACCTCCGATGATAATAAGGTCAGGAGAAAGATATTTTTCAATGTACATAAGGTAGATATTAAATCTATTTGCCCATTTTTTCCATGACAAATCTTCTTGTTTTCGAACAGAATCGGTTATTAAAGATTCGGCATCTTTTCCATAAATTTCTAGGTGTCCTAATTCAAGATTCGGTACAAGGTGACTATTCGTAAACAATGCCGTTCCAATCCCCGTCCCTATCGTAATAATCAAGATAGTACCCATCCGCCCTTTACCAGCACCAAAATTCATTTCTGCGAGCCCAGCAGCGTCAGCATCGTTAAGAATAGTAACTGAACATTTATCATCATTGATAATTTGGGAAAAAATTGACTCTGCATTAATACCTATCCAACTTTTATCTACATTTGCG